>MGZK01000065.1 GCA_001802125.1 Geobacteraceae bacterium GWC2_55_20 | reverse complement strand
TCCGACAAAGCGCAACATCGGAGAACACGCTATGGTTTCCGCGCTCCGCTATCAGTCGAGGTTCAGGAGTGCCGGCAGCTCATGGATGCCGTCCAGCAGCCAACGGGCGGCGCCGAACTGGCCGCCACGGTTCATGTCGCCGGGGATTGCCGCAATGACCAGTCCGGCCCGGGCTGCGGAGGTGACACCCCGCTCCGAATCCTCTATTGCCAGGCAGCGGCCGGGGTGGAGCCCGGCGCGGGCGCAGGCGGTCAGGTACGGTTCCGGATCGGGCTTTGACGAGACGTAGTCCTCGCGGGTCAG
The DNA here is from genome assembly GCA_001802125.1 of Geobacteraceae bacterium GWC2_55_20. Taxonomy (GTDB): domain Bacteria; phylum Desulfobacterota; class Desulfuromonadia; order Geobacterales; family Pseudopelobacteraceae; genus JACRCG01. The sequence goes on along the minus strand of MGZK01000065.1, from coordinate 5,538 downwards.
GATGAAATCGAAATATCCGAGCAGTCCGCTCGCCCGATGCATCTGCAGGAAATTGTCCCGCCGGCAGCTGGTGACGATCGCCATCGGCAGCCGTCCATGGAGCAGTTCCAGGGTGTCGTGCACGCCGGGGTACACTCGCGGTTCTTTGCCCAACAGCCGGAAATAGATCTCGTCACGCACTCGACGCAACGCCTCCTCGTCGCTGTCGCCGGCAGCGAGGCTGAGTACGCTCTCCCCCTGGCGCAGCGAGATCCGGCAGAACTCTTCCAGGGAAAGCTCGACCCCCGCCTGTGCCAGCGCCTCGGCATTGGCCTGGTAGTAGAGCTGCTCGGTTTCCATCAGCACTCCGTCGTTGTCCCAGAAAATCCCGTCAAACATTTTAGTGCCTACCTCGATTAAATTTCAGTTACATTTCCGGTCTGTGATCATGGCAGCCACGAAACCGGCCGCTTTTCTATTAATCTCCCGGACTCCCAGGAAACCGGCACATTAGTGGATGAAATTCATGTAAATCTTGTCCTCGCGCTGTGGTGGGGTGATTGTGCTTTTGCCATGTTCGACCAGCTTCATCAGCCAGGCCATGTTCTTCCCCAGCACCCGCATGATTTGGACCCCTTCAGTATCCTGGCTCACCTCTCCCGGACTTCTGCCGTGGATCACGTTCCAATAGTTGGAAGTGGGCATCAGCATCTCCGCATAGTTGATGAAATTGTTCAACTGGTCGAAGGTCGGCAGGCCGCCGGAGCGCCGCACCGCCACCACAGCGGCGCCGACCTTGTGGCGCAGCATGCCGCCGTTGACGCTGGTCACGTAGAAGGCACGGTCCAGGAATGATTTCATGGTGCCCGCGATGGCGGAGAAGTGCACCGGTGAGCTGAGGATGATCCCGTCCGCTCCCTTCATCTTCTGGATCCACTCGTTGACCTCGTCACCCGGCAGGACGCACTTCTCATTCCTGTTTTTGAAACACTGACCGCAGGCGGTACAGCCGCGAATCACCTTGTTGCCGACATGAACGATCTCGGTTTCGATCCCCGCCTGTTCCAGCTCCGCCGTTACCATCTTCAGCGCATGCCAGGTGTTGCCTTCCCTGTTGGGACTGCCGTTGAACGCCACTACTTTCATATCAATTCTCTCCCTGACAAACTCGGACTACATTTTTTTAATCGGTGGACTATTCTGATCCATAGGATCTAAAACGTCAATAACGTACATGTATTTGGTACGTGTACCTGTTAAGGAACCTATAACCGGTACCCGCGCTGTTAGATTGCTGCACCAGCGTGGCAATGTTGCTCCTACGATCTCAAAGGCGGGGGGCTATGATGGCTGGAGAGGCAAAGCATATCTGGGCGGTTGACGTACAGAGCAGCAGTACAAGACAGAAATAGTCTTTTCCTGATTACCCTCACTATGTTTACTCAACTTCGTCATATTGCAAATTTATATAATATACTGATTTACTTCAATAATTGGTATAGGCGTGAGGCCAATGTGACAAAGTAGAGCTACTCAATGGTCAAGTGTTCCACCACAAGACTTCCTTGGCCAATAGTCAGAATTCCCTGAAGCACCGTATGGCCATTCTGTGTGGAAAAAATAGAATCGAAACCTCCTGCTAGAGTCAAAGACTTGGATATTCCCGTGGTAAGGTTCTCGATAAAGGGTATCCCTTTTGCCTGTATGACCGCACCGCTGGCGGCATTGTTGTAAGCCGCCTGAAGAAGTCCGAATACTTGCGGACTGCCAAATATCCGGGCATTGGGAAGAATGTCAAAGTTTGCTGTTACGCTCTGGTAGAGAGTAGACAAGGTTACGCCACATAGCCCGGTGCCTGTGCAGGCGCCTTCCCATTCAGAAAACTGTGATCCGTTCGATGCGCTCTGCATCAGGTTGACAGTTGATCCGGAGTTGAAGCTATTTGAACATGTTGCGCCTGTGCAACTGATCCCGGAAGGGGCGCTGTTAACCGACCCGCTCCCGGCGCCGTTGAGGGTAACGCCTAATCCAAAATGGTTGGTTGATGCAGATGCCGACGGACTGGTCCCGGTGGTATTTGTGGCCGTGACAGTAAAGGTATAGGCAGTGTTGTTGTCCAATCCGGTGACTGTTATCGGACTGGACGGACCGGTGGCGGTGATATTACCGGGGTTGGCGGTCACGGTGAATAAAGTGATCGGACTGCCGCCGTTGGGGGCCGGGGGAGTAAAACTGACCGTGGACTGACCGTTGCTTGCCGTAGCTGTCACTTGGGTTGGTGCGTCGGGGGCGATAACAAGGGTTATGGGGGTAATGCTGTTGGAAGCCGACGAGGGCAAACTAATGCCAACGGCATTAGCTGCAGTTACCGTAAATGTATAAGCAGTGTCATTGGTCAATCCGGTGATGACATGTGACAAACCTGTCGTTCCGGCGTTGTTGTCTACTCCACCGGCAGGAGTTGATGAAACGGTGTAGCCGGTGATCGCGATGCCGCCGGTAGTTGCAGGTGCCGTGAACGTAACGGTGGCTCGGGCAATACCGGCTGTGGCAGTACCAATGGTCGGCGCACCGGGGACGGTGGCCGGGGTGACGCTGCTGGAAGTAGTCGAGGGTAGACTGGTACCAACGGAATTTGTAGCGGTGACCTTAAAGGAGTAAACGGTGCCGTTGGTCATGCCGGTGATAACGTGGGACAGGCCGGTGGTTCCGGCGTTGTTGTCTACGCCGCCCGCAGGGGTTGACGTTACGGTGTAGCCGGTGATCGCGCTGCCGCCATTGGAGGCCGGTGCCGTGAACGTAACGGTGGCCTGGGCGTTGCCGCCTGTGGCTGTACCAATGGTCGGAGCACCGGGAACGGTGGCCGGAGTGACGCTGTTGGACGCTGCGGAGGCACTACCGGAGCCGACGGCATTGGTAGCTTTGACGGTAAAGGTGTAGCCGGTGCCGTTGGTCAGTCCGGTGATAACGTGGGACAGGCCGGTGGTTCCGGCGTTGATGTCTACACCGCCCGCAGGGCTTGACGTTACGGTGTAGCCGGTGATCGCGCTGCCTCCATCAGAGACCGGGGCTGTGAATGTGACAGTGGCTTGGGCATTGCCGCGTGTAGCAGTGCCGATGGTCGGAGCACTGGGAACGGTGGCAAGGTCAACTTCTAAAGAAAATGATTGTAGAGAAGCCGACCCGTTGGCATTGATCGCGGAAATGATGATGTCGCTGTAGATTCCGACCGTGGTTGGAATGCCGCTCAAAGTGCCGGTCGCACTGTTGAAAACAAGGCCAGACGGTATACTGCCGGTAATGCTGAAGCTGGCGTCATTGGTGGCGACGGGGGTGAAGCTAAAAGATATGCCAACAATGGCGGTTGTGGCCGGTGTGCCGGAAATTGTTGGAAGGGTGGGCGGGTCAAATAGCTCGGCGCTGTTCAGATAATTATTGCTCACATGTCCTCCGGTAATGAGCACCTTGCCGTCGAGAAGCAGAGTAGCGGTATGATTAGCGCGAACTGCGGTCAAGTAGCCAGCAGCACGGAAGGAACCTGTAGCTGGATCATACAACTCGTTGCCGCCATATCCCCCGATGATGAGCGCCTTGCCGTTGGGGAGCAGGGTGGCGGTATGATCATAACGTGCCGTAGCCATGCTTCCGCTGGTGCTGAAGGTGCTAGTAGCCGGATCGTAGAGTTCGGTGGTTTTTTGGTAACTGCTGGCGTTAGTTCCCCCAGTGATGAGTACCTTGCCGTTGGGGAGCAGTGTGACGGTGTGAGAACGGCGGGCAGAGGCCATGCTGCCGGTGCTGCTGAAGGTGCTGGTGGCCGGGTCGTACAGCTCTGAGCTGTTCAAGTACTCCGTACCGTCATATCCTCCGGTGATGAGAACCTTGCCATTGGAAAGCAGGGTGGCGGTATGATAATCACGGGCCGCAGCCATGCTGTCGATAACGCTGAAGGTGTTGGTGATCGGATCGTATAGCTCGGCACTCTTCAGGTAACTATAGTTATATCCTCCAGTTATGAGCACCTTGCCATTGGAAAGCAGGGTGGCTTTGTGAAGCCCGCGTGCTGTGGTCATACTGTCGGTGGCGCTGAATGAACCCGTGGCTGGATCGTACAGCTCTGCACTGTTCGTGAAGTTATTGCCGGCATATCCCCCGGCGATGAGCACTTTGCCGTTGGAAAGCAGTGTGGCTGTGTGATTATAGCGGGCCGTGGTCATAGTGCCGGTGGCGGTGAAGGCACCCGTGGCCGGATCGTACACTTCGGCACTTTTTAGGTAAAAGTTGTTGGTGATAAAATAATATCCCCCGGTGATGAGCACTTTGCCGTTGGGGAGCAGTGTGGCGGTGTGATATGCACGTGCCGAGGCCATGTTACTGGTGGCGCTCGAGGAACCGGTGCCAGGGTCGTACAGCTCGGTGTTGTTCAGGTAATAGGAACCGCTGTTATAGTAAACTCCCCCGGTTATGAGTACCTGGCCGTTGGGGAGCAGAGTGGCGGTATGAGAAACACGGGCCGTGGGCAGGCTGCCGGTTGGGCTGAAGACACCTGTGGCCGGGTCGTACAGTTCGGCACTGCTCTGGTAACCGCTCAGGGAAACGCTGCCGCCATACCCCCCGGTGATGAGCGCCTTGCCGTTGGGGAGTGGGGTGGCGGTGTGTTGTCCTCGTCCCACAGCCATGCTTCCGGTGCTGCTGAAGGTGCCGGTAGCAGGATCGTACAGTTCTGCGCTTTTCAGGTAGTTGAAACTATTGCCATTGATATAATCATATCCTCCTGTGATGAGCACCTTGCCGTTGCCGAGCAGAATGGCGGTGTGTTGACTTCGTGCCGACATGCCGCTGATGGTGATGGAGCTGAAGGTGCCGCTGGCCGGGTCGTACAGTTCGGCGCTACCCAGGGCAGTGTTAGCGTTTACTAGCCCCCCTGCGATAAGCACCTTGCCGTTAGGGAGCATGGTAGCAGTGTGAGCATATCGTGCTCTAACCAAGCTTCCGGTGGTGCTGAAAGTACCGGTTTCCGGGTCGTACAACTCGGAACTGCTCAGGTTGTTGCCGTAATATCCCCCAGTGATGAGAACCTTGCCGTTAGGAAGCAGAGTGGCGGTATGGTATAAATGACCAGTGGTCATGCTGCCGACGGCACTGAAGGTGCCGCTGGCCGGGTCATACAGCTCGGCGCTGCTCAGGGGAGTACTGCTGATGCCATGTCCCCCGATGATGAGCACTTTGCCGCTGGGGAGCAGGGTGGCAGTGTGATTTAGACGTGCAGTGGTCATGCTGCCGGTGGTGCTGAAGGCACCGGTAGCAGGGTCGTACAACTCGGCATTGGTCAGGATGCCGCTGCCGTTTTGTCCCCCGGTGACAAGCAGTTTGCCGTCGGGTAGCGGGGTTGCTGTGTGACCACCACGTGGCATGTTCATGCTGCCGTCAGCGCTGAATCCGGCCGCTCCGGCGTTGGCAACTTGCATGAAAAGCCCCAGCAGTACAGTGATGGCCAGTATTCTCAGGAACAGTTCTTTCATGCAAGGAACCTCTCGCTATTAAATGGTTGAAACATAATAA
>MGZK01000064.1 GCA_001802125.1 Geobacteraceae bacterium GWC2_55_20 | reverse complement strand
GAGACCCTGCCGATGTGGACTGATAGATTCAGGATTCGTCCGGTATCCCACTGCAAAGAGGGTTGCCATAGTTAGCCCGCCGCCTGAACGGCGACGGGCGTACAGAACAAAAAGCCCCGGTCCCAAGACCTGGGGCTTTTTTTTTGTTGTCGGCTAATTATTCTGATATGATGCAGCCGCTACGGCTGGGCCATCATATTTGTGCGAAGAGAACTGCATGAAAAAATATCTGATTATTCTGGCTGTAATCCTTGCCATTGCCGGCATTGCCGGTTACGGCTTTTATAAACGCACGCCCGAGGTGAGTTACAAGACCGCCAAGATCGAGCGTGGCATGGTAGTTTCCACGGTTGCCGCCACCGGCAACCTCTCGGCGGTGACTACCGTCCAGGTTGGCACCCAGGTTTCCGGCACGATCCAGAAACTCTACGTTGACTTCAATTCCAAAGTCAAAAAGGGTCAGGCCATTGCCGAGATAGACCCTTCCCTTTTCAACGCCTCGGTGGAACAGGCCCAGGGCAATGTCCTCAACTCGGAGGCCAACCTGCAAAAATCCAGAGTAACCCTGGCGGATGCGGAACGGACACTTGCCCGCAACAAAAAACTTCTTGCCGACGGCATCATCTCCCAGGCCGACTATGACGTCGCCGAGACAGCGCTGCAATCGGCCAGGGCATCGGTAAAAGCCTCAGAGGGAAGCGTTGCCCAGACCCGTGGAGCGCTGATGCAGTCCAGGACCAACCTGCGCTATTCCGTGATCCGCTCGCCGGTCGATGGCGTGGTCATATCCCGAACCATCGACATCGGTCAGACCGTGGCGGCCTCATTCCAGACCCCGACCCTCTTCACCATCGCCAAAGACCTCACCAAGATGCAAATTGAGGTCAGTGTGGACGAAGCCGATATCAGCCGCATCCAGCTCGACCAAAAGGCAACTTTTACCGTCGATTCATATCCGGAGCAGACCTTCGGCGGCAAGGTCGTTCAGATCCGCAGCGCCCCGATCATCACCCAGAACGTGGTCACCTACGTGGTAGTGGTCAATGTGGACAACAACGATCTGAAGTTGAAGCCAGGCATGACCGCCAATGTTTCGATCGAAGTGGCCAGGAAAGACGATGTTCTCAAACTGCCACCTGCCGCGCTGCGTTTCAAGCCGAAAACAAAAACGGAAGATGCAAAAGCCAAGGGGAGCGAAGAACGCGGCAGCGCAAACAAACAGCGTCCGGCCGCCGGATCGCCCGATCAGGGCGGCAAGCCGGGCGGACGAAAAGCGGGTAACGACCAACAGGTTTACATCCTCAAGGACAACAAACCGGTTGCCGTGAAGATCAGGACCGGCATCGCCAACAACAGCAGTATCGAACTGGTTGAAAGCACCCTCAAGGAAGGGGACGAAGTCGTCATCGAACAGACCGGCGGAGACAGCGTCAAGAAAAAGACCGGCGGATCACCAATGGGGCGGCCGTTCTAAATGAGCGAAGTAATCGCACTGACCGATATCCGCCGCGTTTTTACGATGGGTGATCAGCAGTTTGAGGCGCTCAAGGGTGTTTCCTACAGCATCAGCGCCGGCGAGTTCGTCGCGATCATGGGCGCCTCCGGCAGCGGCAAATCCACCTGCATGAACATCCTGGGTTGCCTGGACCGCCCCACCTCCGGACAATACCTGCTGGACGGACTGGACGTAGGGGCCATGAATACCAATCAACTGGCCGACATTCGCAACAAAAAGCTGGGCTTCGTCTTCCAGGGCTTCAACCTGCTGGCCCGTACCCCGGCCGTGGAAAACGTCGAATTGCCACTGGTCTACGCCGGACTCCACTCCAGGGAACGCCGTGAAAAGGCGTTGGCCGCCATGCAGCAGGTCGGGCTGGCCGGCAAGGAGAACAACCACCCCAGTCAGCTTTCCGGTGGCCAGCAGCAGCGCGTCGCCATAGCCCGGGCCTTGGTCAACAATCCGGCAGTGATCCTGGCCGACGAACCTACCGGCAACCTGGACAGCAGCACCACCGCCGAGATAATGAGTCTGTTCACCACCCTCAACAAACAGGGCATCACCATCATCATGGTTACCCACGAGCATGATGTGGCGGCCTATGCCGGGCGGCAGATTACCTTTCGCGATGGCAACATCATAGGCGACACCAAGTAATGGACTTCCTGCAGACCGTAAAAATAGCCCTGCGGGCGCTGCGCACCAACAAGATGCGCTCGTTTCTGACCATGCTCGGCATCATCATCGGCATCGCTTCCGTAATCGCGATGATGGCGGTCGGATCGGGCGCCAGCTATGTCATCTCGCAGCAGATCGCCAGTATCGGCAGTAACATCATCCTGGTCATACCAGGTTCCACCACCAGCGGCGGCCTGCGCACCGGCAGCGGCGGTGCCCAGACCCTGACCAGCGACGATGTCAAGGCGATCATGGCCGAATGTCCCTCGGTGGACCTGGCGTCCGGTACCGTGCGCTCCTCCGGACAAGTCGTCTACGGCAACATGAACTGGTCAACCGTGATCATGGGGGGCACGCCGGAACTGTTCGAGATCCGTGAATGGGGCATCGCCAACGGACGCGGCATCACCCAGCAGGACGTGGATGGCGCCGTCAAGGTCTGCCTTCTGGGGCAGACCGTGGCTGACAACCTCTTTGGCTCCGCCGACCCGGTCGGAAACATCGTCCGCATCAAAAAGATCCCCTTCACGGTGATCGGCGTGCTGGAGCGCAAGGGGCAATCTCCCCAGGGAACCGATCAGGACGATACGCTCTTTGTCCCGCTGCGAACCGCCCAGCGCAATCTGGTACGCTCCCAACACACCAATAACGTCGGAGCCCTGATAGTCAAGGCCAAAAGCAAGGAATTATTGACCAAGGCTGAAGAAGAGATCAACAGCCTGCTCAACCAGCGCCATCGTATCACCGGAGGCAAGGAGCCGGATTTCTCGACCCGCAACCTGTCCGAAATACTGGCCGTGGCCGAACAATCATCAAAAGCCATGTCGCTGCTGTTGGGCGCCGTGGCCTCGATCTCGCTGATCGTGGGGGGCATCGGCATCATGAACATCATGCTGGTGTCGGTCACCGAGCGTACCAGGGAGATCGGTATCCGCATGGCGATAGGAGCAAAGAAAAACGACATCCTGCTTCAGTTCATGACCGAAGCGGTGCTGCTGACCATGCTCGGCGGATTGATCGGTATTGCGCTCGGAGCCGGCGGAGCGATGGTTGTATCGCGCATGCTGGAGTGGCCGACCCTGATTTCGTTCCAATCAATAAGCATCGCCTTTGTATTCTCCGGAGCCGTGGGCATCTTCTTCGGTTTCTATCCGGCCCGCAAAGCTGCCGGACTCAATCCTATCGACGCACTGAGGTATGAATAACATGAGCAACTGTCCAATGTGTCAACGCTGGGATGATGATGCCGATCTGAGGATCGTGGAAATGGCCCACTCCTATGTGATCCTTAATCGCGACCAGTATTTCCCGGGTTATACGCTGCTGTTCACAAAAGAGCATGTAACCGAACTGTTCCACCTGGACCGTACGGTGCGGGCCGGCCTGACGGAAGAGGTCAGCCGGGTTGCGGAAGCTCTCTACGGTGCATTCTCTCCGGCCAAGATCAATTATGAACTACTGGGCAACATGGTACCGCATATCCACTGGCACATCGTGCCGCGCTTTACCTCGGAACCGCTCTGGCCGAAACCTATCTGGGCCGAACCGCACGATGAGTTGATCCTTGCGCCGGAAGAATACAGGCAGCGCATCATTGAAGTCCGGAGACTTTTGGCATGATCAGACCATTCATGCATACACTGCCTAACGGACTGCGGGTGGTCTGCGTTGAGATGCCGCATCTGCACTCGGTCGAACTGGCAATTTACCTGAAGGTCGGCGGCCGCAACGACCCGTCAGGACGCGAGGGGCTATCCCATTTCCTGGAGCACATCCTGTTCAGGGGCACGGCGGATTTCGGCTCGTCGCTGGCGCTGGAAGCAGCCTTCGAAGCGATCGGAGGCGCTCCCAACGCCGCCACCGACACCGAATCCACCTGTTACTATTCACGCATTCATCCCGACCATGTCAAACACGGCATGGAAATCTTTGCCTCGATGATCCTGCGTCCGCTACTGGCGGGCATCGATATTGAGAAACGCATCATCGCCGAAGAAGCCAGGGAAGACCTGAATGAACTGGGAGAAGAGGTCAATCCCGATACAATTGTCAGCCGGATGCTCTGGCCGCGTCATCCACTGGGTATGCCAACCATCGGCTCGCTGGAGAGCATCGCCGCCATAGACCGGGCAGACCTGGAAAGCCACCTGCGGAGCTTTTATGTTCCTGAAGCAGCCGTATTGACCGTCTCCGGTCCGGTGCGTGGGCACGAAATATTCGCAGCGGCCCAGGATTCCTTCGGCTGCTGGCATGGAAACCATCCGCCAGCGACACGTCTGGTGACAGAACAGCAACGGCCGCGCGCCCCCCGGATTCGCTGCGTGTACGATTCCGACAGCCAGATGAACCTGCAGATCGCTTTTCTTGGTATGGCGCGCGATGACAGCCGCTTCATGGCCCTGCGCTTTTTACGGCGCATTCTGGCTGGCGGCGGCAGTTCCAGGTTGTATCTTCGTCTGCGGGAGGAATTGGGGATCATCTATTCGGTCGAAGGGTCCATCGGAGCTTACGACGAAACCGGTTGTCTGGCCTTCGACCTGTCCACCTCTCCCGAAACCCTGATCCAGGCGGTAGACGCAACCATGACGGAGTTGTTGAAGATCGCCCGGAACCCGGTGCCGGAGGTGGAGTTGGAGCGGGTGCGGCATTCCTATATCTTTGATCTCGACTACAGCCGGGATTCGGCATACGAAATGGGAGGACGCTACGGCTGGGGTGAACTGATGGGGGTTGTTCGGAGTATCGAAGAGGATCAGGCCGAGGCCCGCCAGATAACATCCGCCATGTTGCAGGAGACCGCACGGGTTCTGTTTGCACCGGAAAACCTGCGACTGGTTGCCGTCGGGCCATGGAAACGCGGAATGAAAAAAGAGTTACGGCAACTCGTCAAAAAATATGCGGTACACTTCTGAAAACCAAACTCCCGAACTTCAAGCAACCAAACGATCCCTGTCAAACTCTTTTCGTGATTTGAGAAGTCCCGCCAGAACGGTTTCAAAGGCTTGATCCAGCCGGTTGAAACTGATTCCGATACCGGGCGCATACCTCTGCCCCCAGGGTTTGATCCAGCGGATGGTGGCATCGATATCCAGCTCGAATTCCGGGAAGGTTACCGTCAAAGCGGATTCCGCTGAAAACTTCTCGGCGGAGACATCCACAACAAACGCGCCCCCCCATGACAGATTCAACGTAAAACCACGGAATTCTTCCCCTTTATATCGAATGACGGTCGCATGACAGCCCGGATGCCGCCGGAAGGCCCGCAGCTTGCGCGCAGCAAAGGCCGGACAGGTAACATTAAGGAAATCGTTCAGGTTCTTGTCCTGCTTTGCGCTTCCGGGCATGGTCATCGGCACCAGCATGGACCCGATCGCCCTGACCCGCAGTGTAGGAAAGAAGTTGGCCAGCGTGTAGGCAACGATTTTCTCTTCACCCTTCGACTTCACTATTGACGGCAGATCCACCAGTATTCCGCTGTAAAGCCCCTGCAGAGCCAGCTCTTCAGCCTCGCAGAAGGTATTGCAGGCTACGGAATCGGCCTCGCTGCCGGCCAGCGTGGCCGTCAACGAGGCCCGCGTGTCATCGGAGTATGAAACAACCAGTATCGGATGTGGCAACAATGGCATTTATCGATGTAATTGATTATCAGTCTT
>MGZK01000063.1 GCA_001802125.1 Geobacteraceae bacterium GWC2_55_20 | reverse complement strand
GCAGTTCCTCGCCGAGGTTGGCCGGCAGGCGCTTGTGCCACATGGTGTCCCACAGCTTGGCTTTCTCGGGATTGGCGGCATGCCAGACTTCAAAACCGCGCTGCCAGGAGGCATAGCGCTGTTTCAGCTCATCGACCCGCTGCTGACATGTGTCGCGCACCTCCTGCGGAATTTCGAAGGGACCATACGCCCAACCCAGGTTGGCGCGGGTGGCGGCGATTTCATCGCTGCCCAGCGGAGAGCCGTGAGCGCCGGAGGAACCCTGCTTGGCCGGACTGCCGTAGGCAATGTGGGTGGTGGCAATGATCAGCGAGGGGCGCTCCTTCTCGGCTTTTGCGGCGGCAATCGCTCCGGTGATCTGGGCATAGTCATGACCGTCGATCTTGAGCACATGCCAACCGGCGGCGATAAAGCGGGCCTCCACGTCCTCGGACCAGGCCAGATCGGTTTTGCCCTCGATGGTTATGCTGTTGCTGTCATAAATGTAGACCAAGTTGCCCAGTTTGAGATGCCCGGCCAGCGCGGCAGCCTCATAGCTGATACCCTCCTGCAGGCAACCATCTCCCGCCATGGCATAGATCGTGTGGTTGATCGGACTGAAGTCGGCTGTATTGAAGCGTTCTGCCGCCATTTTGGAAGCGATCGCCATACCGACGCCATTGGCAAAACCCTGCCCCAGGGGACCGGTGGTTACCTCGACTCCCACGGTGTGGCCGTATTCCGGATGGCCGGGAGTCTTGCTGCCCCACTGACGGAAGTTTTTCAACTCATCCATCGACAGGTCGTAACCGAACAGGTGCAACAGCGAGTAGAGCAGCATCGAACCATGTCCGGCGGACAGGATGAAGCGATCGCGATTGGGCCAGCGGGGATCTTCCGGGTTGAAGGAGAGGAAGTTGCCCCACAGCGCGGCGGCACAGTCGGCTGCCCCCATCGGGAGGCCGGGGTGGCCGGAATTGGCCTTGTCAACCGCATCTGCGGAGATCAAACGGATCGCATCGGCGCACTGGCGCGACTTTTCTGCCGGAATCATGATGTGCTGCATACTTTTCCTTTCAGACTGCCTATTTAAAGTGATTAAAACCCTTGTTCTGCAGAGCATGTGGAGATCCATCGGCATGGATCACAGCCACCCCCGGCAAGCTTGTTACTATACCAACAGGCGTTGCCTCTACGCCACATTTTTTCATGCATTCAATGATTTTTTCCCGATTTAGCGGAGAAGCGGTGAAGCAAAGCTCATAATCCTCTCCCCCGGACAGGGGCAGTTGGTAAGGGAATTCATCGGACATTTCCGTTGAGCGGAGAAACTCCGCTGAAAGCGGAAGATCCTGCAGACGGATACAACCGCCGACCCCGGACTGTTCGGCAATATGGCCGAAATCGGCCAGAATACCGTCGCTGATATCGATCATCGAGCTGGCCAAACCTGATTCTGCCAGCGCCAGACCGGCGATAACGCGCGGCGCAGGGTCTAGCAGGCGGGAGATCAGGTGTTCGTGCCATTCGGCTCCGCCCAGGGAACATGATGGAGCCAAGGCTAAACCCGGTGGCTGAGCGGAGCCGAAGTCCAGAAGTTTCAAACCAAGTGCGGCATCACCCAACGTGCCGGTCACCCAGATTTCGTCTCCGGACTGTGCCCCGGAACGGCGCAAGATCAGATCGGGTAGCTGCTCCCCCATAATCGTGACCGAAAGCACCAGGCCGGCGCGGGATGAGCAGGTATCGCCGCCTATCAGCGTCACGCCGTGCTCTGCCGCCATCGACAGGAAGCCTTTAGTGAAGTCATCGATAAAATCAAGCGGCAGATCACCTGGAATCGCCAGGGAAAGCAGCGCCCAGCGCGGTATCGCGCCCATTGCGGCGATGTCGGAGATGCTGACCGCCAGCGATTTGCGTCCCAGGCGGTAGGGATCGTGCCAAGCACGCCGGAAATGCACATCTTCCAGCAGCATGTCGGTAGAGGTCAGAAGCTGCATACCGGGAGTGAAGGCGGTCACGGCGGCATCATCGCCAATGCCGGTCACGACACCGTCCGCAGTCGAAACGCCCGCAGCAATGCGCGAGATCAGGCCGAATTCGCCCAGAGTGGAGAGGTTTTGTGAATTATCCATGGATATATGATGGTCGATAAGTGAAAGTTACAGAGTCACACCATACTAATTCAGACGGGTCCGTGTCAACAGTTGTCACCTGTGAGCAGGCGATGATTGCCATGCTTCCCGCCGTTTCCCTGAATTTCCCCGGACAGCAAGGCAAAAGGGGTATGACCTGCGCTTTTGCAGCATCATACCCCTTTGCATTCAAACCAGGAAGACTGAACTACCAGGTAATTGACCGGGATTACTTTTCCGGTTTCACCGGCTTCTTGGCAACTGCGGCGTCTTTAGTTTTTTCGCCGGCATTTTTCGAAGCCATGGTAGCTGCCGGCGGGAATTTTTCCAGCGCCAGCTTCAACACTTCATTGACCTCCGAGACCGGCACGATCTTGACTTTCTTCAGAATTTCGGCAGGGATATCCTCCAGATCTTTTTTGTTCTGTTCCGGGATGATCACCAACCTCATCCGCGAACGGACCGCGGCCAGGATCTTTTCCTTCAGACCGCCGATCGGCAGCACCTTGCCGCGCAGCGTCACCTCCCCGGTCATCGCCACATCCCGCTTGACCGGAATACGGCAGAGGATCGAAACCAGCGCCGTGGTCATTGCCACACCGGCCGAAGGGCCGTCCTTGGGAATTGCGCCGGCCGGCACGTGGACATGAATTTCGTTTTCCTGGAATATTTCAGGCTTCAACCCCATGGTTTCAGCATGGGCGCGAATATAGGACTGGGCAGCCTGCACCGATTCCTTCATCACGTCGCCCAACTGGCCGGTCAGGGTCAGACCGGCCTTGCCGCTCATCAGTGTGGCCTCGATGTGCAGTATTTCGCCGCCAACCGGAGTCCAGGCCAGACCGTTGACAACCCCGATCTCGTTCTTGTCCAGATCCTCCTCGCGCACGTATTTGGGTGCGCCCAGATAGGTATGCAGACTCTTGGCGGTGATTTTGGTCAGCCGTGCATTCCCTTCGGCCACCTTGCGGGCCACCTTGCGGCAGATCTTGCCGATTTCACGCTCCAGGTTGCGCAGGCCGGCTTCACGGGTGTACTTGGAAACAATCTCGCTGATCGCTTCGTCATCGAAACTGATGTGTTTAGGCTTGAGACCATTTTCAGTGGTCTGGCGCGGCACCAGATAGCGTTTGGCGATCTCCAGCTTTTCCTCTTCGGTATAACCGGCCAGGTTGATCACCTCCATCCGGTCGCGCAGCGCGGACGGGATCGGATCCAGCTGGTTGGCGGTGGCAACGAACATCACGTTTGAAAGGTTGAAGGGCTGGTTGATGTAGTGGTCGGAGAAGGAATGGTTCTGCTCCGGGTCCAGCACCTCCAGCAGTGCCGAGGAGGGATCACCCTTGTAGTCGTAGCCCAGCTTGTCCAGTTCGTCCAGCATGAAGACCGGATTGTTGGCGCCGGCCTGCTTCATCCCCTGCAGGATGCGCCCCGGCAGAGCGCCGATGTAGGTGCGGCGGTGACCGCGGATCTCGGCCTCGTCGCGAACGCCACCCAGCGAAATGCGCACGAACTTGCGATTCATGGCGCGGGCGATCGACTTACCCAGCGAGGTCTTGCCGACCCCCGGGGGACCGACGAAACAGAGGATCGGTCCCTTCATCTTCTTCTTCAGTTTGCGGACGGCCAGAAACTCCAGGATACGCTCCTTGATCTTGTCCAGATAGAAGTGGTCGTCGTCGAGGATCTTCTTGGCGCGGATGATGTCCAGACTGTCGCGGGTGGATTTGCTCCAGGGCAACTCAACCATCCAGTCCAGATAGGTGCGGATGATACCGGCCTCGCCGGCGTCCGGATGCATATTTTCGAGACGTCCCAGCTGTTTGAGCGCCTCTTTCTGCACAGGCTCGGGCATTTTGGCGGACTCGATCGCCTTCCTGATCTCGGCCAACTCCTCCTTGCCCTCATTGTCTCCCAGCTCGCTCTGGATCGCCTTCATCTGCTCGCGCAGATAATATTCCTTGTGATTCTTACCCATCTCGTCGCGGGCGGCGCTCTGGATCTTGGCCTGCACACTCAAAAGCTCGACTTCACGATTCAGGAATTCGTTAACCTTGGTCAGGCGCACGATCGGGTCGTTTATTTCCAGCAACTGCTGGGAATCGGCGACCTTCAGTCCCAGGTTGCTGGATATCAGGTCGGCCATGCTGCCCGGGTCCTGAATGTTCTCCAGGATCACCATCACTTCCGGCGAAACCTGCTTGCCCAGCTCCATCACCTTGGTCAGCTGTTCCCGCACAGTGCGAACCAGCGCCTCGACTTCCAGGGAGATATCTCCCAGCGGAATATCATTCTGGCGCTCCGCATGAACCGTATAAAAAGGAGTTGAGGTGATATATTCAGTGATTCTGGCCTTGGCCAGACCCTGGACAAGGATCTTCACGCGGCCGTCCGGCAGCTTGAGCATTCTCATGATCATGGCGACCGTGCCGACTTCGTAGATTTTTTCAGGTGGCGGATCCTCATCACCAATATCGTGCTGGGTAGCCAGAAGAATCATTCTGTCGCCGGCCAGCGCGCTGTCAACCGCCTTGACCGACATCTCGCGCCCCACGAACAGCGGGATGATCATGAAAGGATAGACCACCACGTCCCGGATCGGCAGCAAAGGCAATACATCGGGGATTTTCAGTTCCTCCGAATTCTGCTCGGTTTCGTTCTCAATTTCGATCAATCTGGAATCTCCTTTATCGGCACCAGCCGTTCCCCGCTTTTTGGGCAGACCACCCGCAGCACCCCCCGGCGATATTCCGCGCTGACAGCGCAAAGATCTATATTGCCGGGGACAAGCACCGCGTGATGAAAGCGGCCGTGGCTGCGTTCGACACAAATAAATTTACCCTCGTTCTGCTCCCGCGGCCTGCTGGCCTCCAGGACCATGGTCAACCCGCACATCTTTATACTTATACATTCCAGGCTGAATCCGGGCAGATCAAATTCGATAATGATCTCCTGACCGGTTTCATACATATCCATCTTTGGACGGTTTTCATCTTCCTCAAAGGCATCGCGTAACTCAAGCACATGCAACAGGTTTCTGATTTCTCCCACATGTCGGTTGAAAATCTCCTGCTGAAGCGGCTTCCTGCCGGTATATCTTGGCATATGAGCACCTATGGACAAGCTGACTAACGCGTGGAATCTCGAACTTGCAGAAAGGTAATCATTCCGTCCTGCAAAGTCAAGACAGACATTGCGAGATTCACGTATACCGGCCATTGTTTCAATAAAAAATTGACTTTGCCGTTTCCATGCAATAAATAAAGAAGTTTATTTGGATTCATATAAATCGTGAATGGGGAATCGATAATGGAAAAATGGACCATCAATGAATCCACCAAAATATACAACATAGACAACTGGGGCGCCGACCTTTTCTCGATCAATAAAAAGGGGAACATGTGCGTCCACCCTTCGTCCAACTCAAAGCAGGTAATTGACCTGCGCGATCTGGTGGATGACCTGATCAAGCGCAAGATCAAGCCCCCCATCCTGCTCCGTTTCATGGATGTACTCCAGGGACGTATCGCTTCGATCAACCGTGTCTTCAAAAATGCGATCCAGGAAAACGATTATCCCGCCAAGTACCAGACATTCTATCCGATCAAGGTCAATCAGCAGCGTCAGGTGGTAGAGGCGATCGCGGCCTACGGCAAACGTTACAATATCGGTCTGGAGGTCGGTTCAAAGCCGGAGTTGGTGGCCGGAATCTCGATCTCCAGCGGTAACAATCTGCCGATCATCTGCAACGGCTACAAGGATGCCGAATACATCGAGACCGTGCTGTATGCCACCAAGATCGGCTTTGACATCACACTGGTAGTCGAGAAACTGTTCGAGCTGGAAAAAATCATCGAGATATCCAAGAAGACCGGTATCACACCCAAACTGGGGATCCGGGTCAAGCTATCTTCCAAGGGGACCGGCAAATGGGCGACCTCCGGCGGTGAAGACGCCAAATTCGGCCTGCGCATGTCGGAAATCATCGCTGCCATCCGGATGCTGGACGACCAGGGGATGCTCGATTCGGTCAAACTGCTTCACTCACATATCGGCAGCCAAATCACCAAGATCGACAAGATCAAAACCGCGCTGATCGAAGTTGCCCGTGTCTACACCGAGATGAAAAAGCTGGGGGTCGGCATCGAGTTCCTCGACATCGGCGGGGGATTGGGAGTCGATTACGACGGTTCCAAATCCAGCTATTTCTCCAGCGTCAATTACACCATCGAAGAATACGCCAACGACGTGATCTACCAGATCAAGAACATCTGCGATGAAGCCGGCGTTGATTGCCCCAACATCATCTCCGAATCCGGACGGGCAACTGTCGCCCATTACTCGGTGCTGGTCACCAATGTTCTAAACACCAATACCCAGCACCTGATGCCCGATTTCGAGGAGATCCTGGCGACGACTGAAAAAGTGGCGCCGACGGTAAAAAAGCTTACGGACATCTACAAGAGCATCGATCGCTACTCCCTCAGGGAGGACTACCACGACACGCTGCAGCTGATCAACGAGGCGGTCAGCCTGTTCAACCTGGGTTATCTGACGCTCAACGACCGCGCCATAGCGGAATGGCTCTACTCCAAAATAATCAAGAAGATCAACAGCATCGTCGAGAAGATCAAGCCGATCCCGGAGGAGTTACAAAATTTCCAGCTCTCCATGCGCCAGACCTACTTCGCCAACTTCTCGCTGTTCCAGTCAATCCCCGACTCCTGGGCCATTGACCAGCTCTTTCCGATCGTGCCGCTGCAACGGCTAAACCATAAGCCGGACGTCATGGCCTCGATCGCCGACATCACCTGCGACTCGGACGGAGAGATCACCAGCTTCGTGGGTGAGCAGGGACGCGCCAAATATCTGCCTTTGCACAAAATACGCAAGGACGAGGATTATTACATCGGCTTCTTCCTGATCGGAGCCTACCAGGAGATCCTGGGGGATCTGCACAACCTGTTCGGCGACACCAACGCGGTCCATATCACCTTCAACAAAAAGACCGGCTACATGATCGACACAGTCATAAACGGCGACGCCACCTGGGAAACACTGAAATACGTCCAGTACAAAGGGCCGGAGATCCTGAAGCGCGTCAGGGATAATCTGGAAAAAAGCGTGGCGACCAAGAAAATCTCGATCGAGGAGAGTAGTCACTTCATCGAACTGCTGGATCGGACGCTACTGGGGTATACCTATCTGGGGGAATAGATGCCAACCATTCTGCTAATCATTTTCACGGTCTTATCTCAACGATCGTGCCATTCGGCGCTAACTTGTCAATTTCCTCTATCTCTTCGTCGGTAACGGCGATACACCCTTTCGTCCAGTCAACGTCAGTGTGAAGATTACCAACCCACGACATTCCGTTCTTGATACCGTGGATCATGATGTCTCCGCCGGGAGAAACGCCGAGATCCTTTGCCCGCTTTTTATCATTCTCGTTTGGATAGGAAATGTGCAGAGACCGGTGATAACGGCTGTTCTTGTTTCTTGAATCGATAACATAGATACCCTCCGGGGTTTTGTTGTCACCCTGCCTTTCCTTTGGACCATTCGGGTTTCCCCCTAGGGCTATCTGGTAGCTCTTGAGCACCTTGCCCTTTGAGAACAACGTCAATCGACGTTCTTTCTTTTCTATCAGAATTCTGTCCGCCGCTCCCTTCCGGAGTGCAAAAGTCTCTTTTTGCAGTTTATTAATCTCATTCTCTTTGCTAACAAGCTCTTGTTCAAGGGTTTCAATCTTTTGTTGCAGGGTAACAATCCCGTTTGCACTGCCTTGAAGCTCTTGCCGGAGCGCCTCTATCTGTGTTTGTTGCGTAGAAATCGTCTTGTCTTTGACAATGGCATTAGCGATATTAAACATCATCAGCTCACTGTCTTTCCTGTAGCCGCTCCCAGGGTAATCCTTAATGAGTTTCTGAAAACATTCCAGCGATTTCTGATAATTTTTCTGTTCATTCCCGGGATACGCATAAATAATACCCATCTCGAAAAGAACCCTGTCGCCCGCCGTTGGATATTTATCAATAATCTGCTGATATTTATCCAGCGAGGTCTTGTAGTTTCCCCGGCTGAAAGAATCATTCGCTTCTTCAAAGGCTGGCCGGGTCTGCCCGCCCCCATTTAAGTGACTGCACCCGCATATCAGCATTGGCGCCAGTATGATGCAGGCAAAGAACAAGCTTAGAGACCTGGCCGTTCTCCTTAGTTTCTTACACATATTTGACTTGGGGTTCGTTAGTAATACGTCTGATGATCGCAACACTATTCCTCTTCCTGATTTCCAGTTTTGACAGATTAATACTTGAATGGTCCAAACTGGCTTTTACGGTGTAAGTACAAGGAAGTGGCAGAGTATTGATACTCTGCCACTTCCTTTGCGGGTCACAAACGGCAAGGTTAACCGCTCCCGGCAAAATCGACTTACTTCTTCATCGACTTGTGAAAAATTTCGTCGGCTTTTTGCGTCCTTTCATCCGCGATCTTGGCCTTCTCATCTGCTATCTTCGCCCTTTCCTCCGCCATCTTTACGGCATTTTCCGCACGGGTTGCGGCGGCCTCTGCCTTTAATGTGGCCGCATCAGCTGCCGCCTTGGCAGCCTGCGCGTCCTGCGCTGCCTGATCTGCCTTGGCGCCGGTCAACATCTGCTGCGACTGAACTTTCTCAAGTTCTCCTGTTGTTGCACACCCACCCAGGGAAACAGCAAGAACAAGCATCATCGATATCACCAAAAGACTCTTCATATTTTTCACCTCCTCTCTCTCTTGATTCTCTCCTCTAGATTGGTTCGATCAATCTACCATCTATTTCCAAATCGATTTTCAGGCGTTTGATTGCATCTCTGGCCTCCCGGACATCATTGAACGGACCGGCGACAACCTGGTAACCAGCGTTCTTTATTACCACCCTGGCCGGAATCCGTGGTCCCTGGTGGTTGATGATGGCGGCAAGCCTCACTGCATCAGTCTCGTCGCGCAGGTCAGCTGCCAAAACAGACCACGCATCAGTTTTCAGTTCCGCTATTTTAGGTCTGCCGTATAATTCGCTGGGGTGCTTGACCTCCGTGGGTTCCGCAACCCCTTTTCCACCTCCTTGTCTGATCTCTAATATGGGAACAGGAATCCCGCGGGCCTCGGCCAATACTTTCTTGACTTTACTCCAGTCAAGCGCTTGCCCTGATTCCCTCTCTAGAATTCTCAATTTTGCATAAACCCTGTCGAACTCGGCAGAATCCATGTCTTCCGTGGACTCATGAACCTCCATGTAAACCACTCCATTGCTTTGTCCCAGGAGGTATGGCTGGTTAACGATGTTTACAGGTGTTTTAACCGGTGTGTTCTCATAGAGTCTTTTCACGCTTTCCGGATAGAGTCTTATGCAGCCATTGGTTGCCCTGAGACCAATGCTGGCCGGCTTATTAGTGCCATGGATCAAATAGCTCGGCTTACTTAAATACAGCGCGTATTCTCCCAGTGGATTTTGAGGCCCCGGCAGCACGGCTGCTGGCAGAATATCTCCCTTTTTCAGATGATCCCTGGCAATCGAGGCTGGCACATGCCAGGTCGGCCGGTTTACTTTGCGCACCACATGCATTTGGCCTGTGGGCGAGGGTCGCTCTTCGGTACCGACGCCCACCGGGAAGGTCAATACGGCCGAAGATTCGCCATCTGCTTTAAATTGAAAAAGCCTCATTGCGGCCAGATTGATTACGATGCCTTTCCTGGGAGCATCCGGCAGGACAAAACTCAGGGGCAGCATGATACGTTCTCCGGCCTTTGGCGCCCAAATATCCACCCCTTGATTAGCCGCGCTTACTCCATTGAGTCCCAGTCCGAAGTGCCTTGCAATATCCGGCAGCGTATCCCCCTTCTCTAGTGTGATGAATCTCAATCGGCCAATGACATAATCATCTTTTGCGACAGAATAAATATTTCGTTCGACATATTCTTCCAGATGCCTTGGAACAAGTTGGGACTCCTCATGAGCTCCCTTCAGCGCAGCACATCCATTCAGGGATATGACAACGAAAATAAGAGCGATAAGACGAAGCGTACTGGATAATGGTAACAGCTCAATGATTCTGCACATTGCTAAAATAAGGTCCTTTCAATGATGTAATCTTCTCCGTATCGGAAATCTTCGTGACGCCTGGTCTCATCCCCGGATACGGATGCAATGGCACAAAAAAAGCCGGGGCCGAATATCTGCTGGATATTTCGGCGACCCGGCTGTCTCCATGAGACCCTGTAGGCTTTCCGTCCCATTCTCGCGAATGGTTTAGTATTATCGTTAACCAATGTATTGAATTATGCTCTGCCTGCGTACGATTGCACAAAAAAAGCCGGGTCGCCGAATATCTTCTGGAGATTTCGGCGACCCGGCTGTCTCTGTGAGACCCTGTAGGCTTTCCGTCCCATTCTCGCGAATGGTTTAGTATTATCGTTAACCAATGTATTGAATTATGCTTTAACGACAGGCATCATACCTCAACGGTGATACTTGTCAAGAAAATTTTAGAAGCCACTAACTTACCGGTTTCTTCCTGCATAAACCAAACAACTTGTAAACTACCGTCAAATAAACAGGCCACAAGCCTTGTCGTCACATGGCCTTAAACTCACCGACCCCGCGCCGGAATTACGCCATCCTATCCCTGATTCCGGATTTCGATAATCCTGTCTGCGATCTGCCCCGGGGTCAACTGGTCCGTGTCAATTTCGTATTGAGCAGCGTCATCGTATTTAGGGGACCTTCGCTCCAGGACTTCCGCCACCTCTTCGGTAAAGCTCTTGCCGCCGGTCAGGGATGGCCTTTCGGTGCCACCCTGGATTCGCGAGACGATGGTGGCCACAGAAGCCTTGAGCCAGACAATACGGGAGTTCACTCGCAGAGTGTCGATATTCTCCGGCCTTTCGATTACCCCACCGCCCGAATCAATGACGATGTTGTCAACATTTGCCAGTTCCCGGGCGACTTCAGACTCCATGTCGCGGAAAACAGTCCAACCGTGCTTCTCCACGATATCCGGAATGGACATGCCGGCCTTCTCGACTATCCTCGCATCCATCGAAATGCACTTCATCCGGAGAGCCTCGGCGACAAGTTTCCCGACCACGCTCTTACCGGTGCCACGATATCCGATCAGTACTATGTTCATGACTGTAATCGCTCCATAACCATACGGCGCATCACGTCGATTGGGGCATCAAGACCGGTAAAACGTTCGAATTGCAGAACCGCCTGGTTGATAAACATCTCGACTCCCGGAACGGCTTTAAGGCCGCTAGACCTGGCCTCGGTCAGCAGTTTCGTTTCAAGAGGGTTGTAGACGATGTCAAATACAGCCTGCCCCGGCCGGAACAGCTCCGGAGGGACCAGGGAGACGTCTACGTTCGGATGCATACCGACCGGAGTACAGTTGATGATTACATCGGCGCTCTTCATCGCCGCCGCGAGAGATGTCATCTCCCCGGTTTTGATGACGGCATCCGTGCCGGCCACCAAATCACTCTTCAGCCCCAGAAGCAGAGGCTCATTAACATCCAGAATTTCAAGTTGCGCCAGTTTGGTATTCCGGGCAAGCGTAAAGGAAATCGCCCTGGCCGCACCGCCGGCCCCCAGCATCAGAACGTTCTTGCCGTCAATTTCGACACCGTTATCAATAAGAGCCTTGAGTGCTCCGGTTCCATCCGTGCCCAGCCCGATCAACTTGCCGTTTTCATGAATAACCGTATTGATTGAACCGATGCTGCGATCGACATCCGCAATCTCGTCCACATATTTCATTACCTCGGTCTTGTGCGGAATGGTCACGCTCATGCCGCGAAAGTTGTCTATCGCCCGCATCCCTTCCAAGGCGCCTTTCACGTCCTCGACCGGAAAAGCCAAATACACGAAGTCCAGTCCCAGAGCCTCGAAGGCGGCGTTGTGAATCGCCGGAGAAAGGCTGTGCCCGAGGGGGTTGCCGATAACCGCGCACAATTGGGTTTTGCTGCTGAATGATTTCATCTTTGACGAAACCTCCTTGATTTAGTAATTAAAAGGCAGCCGCTTACAAACGGTTGTCATCCCAGTTTGAAGCATGACATTCCTTTACCTCGTTAAAGTTGGTATTTCTACCAGATTCCCGCACCCATTGCGAGATGAAAACCATAATGGCATCGCCTTTACCGGGATACACGGCAAGACCTTCTTGTTCGTTGCTTCTCGGAGCCAGAATATCGATTCTTTGTGGCCGAAACGTAAACATCAATAATCCTTTTGTAAAACTTTTGTTACAGGTATTGTGCTAACAGGCAAATACCAGTATTATGCACCGCTCCAAGAACAAATCACCATCCGGGAAGGAACTATATAATGAACAAAATCCTAATCATCGGCGCCGGAGGCGTCGGCCAGGTTGTCACCCATAAATGCGCTCAGCGCCGCGACATCTTCGGCGAGATAACCCTGGCATCGCGCACCAGGTCCAAGTGCGACATTATTGCCGCCCAATTGGCGGGCAGCATCAAGACCGCCCAGGTGGATGCCGACAATGTCCCTGAGCTGGTGGCGCTGATCAAACAGGTTCAGCCCAGGCTCGTGATCAACGTGGCGCTCCCCTACCAGGATCTGCACATCATGGACGCCTGCCTGGAAACCGGGGTGGATTACCTGGACACCGCCAACTACGAACCGCTTGACACAGCCAGGTTCGAATACTCCTGGCAGTGGGCCTACCAGGAACGCTTCAGGGAGAAGGGTCTGATGGCGCTTCTGGGTTCCGGTTTCGATCCGGGCGTAACCAACGTATATACCGCGCTGGCGGCAAAGAAGTACCTGGACGTGGTGGAGGAGATCGACATCATCGACGCCAACGCCGGCAGCCACGGCCAGCCATTTGCCACCAACTTCAACCCGGAGATCAATATCCGCGAGGTGACCGCCACCTGCCGTCACTGGGAGAACGGCCGGTTCGTGGAATCACTGCCGCTTTCTACCAAACGGGTGTTCGACTTCCCGGAAGGGATCGGACCGATGAACTGCTACCGCCTCTACCATGAGGAAATGGAGTCGCTGGTCAAGCATATACCGACCATCAAGAAGGCCCAGTTCTGGATGACCTTCTCCGACAACTACCTAAAGCACCTGGAGGTGCTGCAGAACGTGGGCATGACCCGCATCGACGAGGTGGAGTTCAACGGCCAGAAGATCGTGCCGATCCAGTTCCTGAAAGCCCTGCTCCCCGATCCGGGCAGCCTGGGACCGCTGACCAAGGGCAAGACCTGCATCGGTGTGATCGCCCGTGGCACCAGGGACGGGAAGCCGAAACAGGTCTATATCTACAACATCTGCGACCACGAGGCCTGTTACAAAGAGGTCCAATCCCAGGCCATCAGCTACACCACCGGCGTACCTGCAGTGGTCGGCGCAATCATGATGCTGACCGGCAAGTGGCATGCGCCGGGAGTATGGAACATGGAGCAGTTCGACCCGGAACTGTTCCTGGATGTGCTGGGTCCGATGGGCCTGCCGACGGTTGTGATCGACGGCGGCGATTGGCCGGAGCTTTAAGCAGGAAAGCGCCCTGATTTTGTACGACAATCGAGAGGACCTAACCGGAAGCCCTGACATTCTCTTCCGGTTCAAATGATCTGAACAAGTCCACAAAACAATAAAACCGGGAACCCTTATCGGGAACCCGGTTTTATTGTTTCAAGTAGATACATCATATATTAATCGGTCCTGCAGACACACAGTTCCGAGCCGTCCGATTGATCAGCCAACCAGCTCGTTCAATGCATGCTAGTCGCGAGCCCGCAAGTCGTTGGCATGATCAATGGCGTATTTCATTTTTGTCTCGATGAAGGGCGAAGTTACAGCGTCAATTATCTTGAAAAACAGAATAAAAGGGATAAAAACCAGGCTGACCAGAGACACGCCGATTGATTCAAAACTGCCGTTAACATTCAAACTGTCGGAGAAAATTGAAAACATGAAGCAGAGAACAGGACAGGCCACCATGAAAGCAACGAAAAAAACGAGGGCAAAAAGACCGGAAGCAAGAGCGGATTCGAACATTTTTCTCTCCTTTATAATTTACTTGTTTCAATTAGTGTATACATACCTCTGCATCGAAAAATTAGCAAGTATTATTTAATTCGATCATCAAATCCACGAAATGCGCATCTTAAATCCCGGCATTCTTTCTTTGCTCCAATGACAAACCGCCTGTTCAAATTACCGGTAATTATCACCGCAACATTTCCCATGCGAATCGGCATAATGTTTGCTAATTTATTTAAATGACTTCATTTTTAACCGGCAGCATTGCGCCAAACAGCCATTACCACTCGTATTGGCAGCATCCGTACGTTTAGGGCATAGTATTATCACAGCTGCAGCCAGGTTTGTTTTACGTCATTTCAAGGCTTGACCACAAACATTCTGTCATTTGACTGAGTTGCAAACCTGGAACCGTCCATGGATCCGCTCGGACGGCGTAGTTCGAAACGCCTATCGGCAGGGCAATTCTCAACAACTGCTTCTGCCCGCACTTAACGATGAAGGCAACCACTGATAAATTTATGGAAATATACCATGGCCAGGATCAGGCTCTTTAATCGCACCATAATTTTTCTCTCGATCCTTATCTCCTCCACGACGCTTATTTTTTTGGCCGCCACTCCGGTGACCGCCGATTATAAAGCCCAGGCGGCCAACCACATCCTTGTTCTCCACTCCTATCATCCGGGGTTTCCGTGGACAGACCATGTCATGGGAGGCATCCAGGATGTGCTGTCGGATTCCCCGGAGCAGATTCACATGGACGTGGAATATCTGGACGTAAAGCGTCACCGGCTGGACGTCGAATCATCCCGCATGCGTGATGCCGTGATGCAACACAAGTTGAACAAACGCGCTTTCAACCTGGTGATTGCATCCGGTAACGAGGCGCTCCAGTATGCCCTCGACAACCGGGAGAGTCTTTTTAACGATGTTCCAATAGTATCCTGCGGCATTGCCGGTACCGACCCCGCTTCAGTTATATCGGCCGGGCACACCCCTGTCAGCTCCGAACCGGATTTTGAAGGAGTGATTCGCCAGGCGCTGACACTCCATCCGCAAGCCTCTAAAATCATAGTCATCGGTGGCACACATGATCTGGCGGACAGGCTGAATGCCGAGCATCTGATGGCGGTTTCCCAAACCTTCGCGACACAGATCACGTTTGATTTCTGGAACGACGTCCCGGCTGAGACCATCATCGAACGACTGCGTTCCGTGGCTCCCGACTCGATCCTGCTTGTCAACGGTTCCATATGGGACCGTACCGGCAATCTACTGTCTTTTTACGAACAGACCGGGTTGCTGCGTCAGACACACCTTCCGCTGTACAGTTTCTGGGATGTATTTCTCGGCGAAGGAATTGTTGGCGGTCCTTTGCTGAACATGCGAGAGCAGGGCCGGATTGCGGCTCGCTCCGCGCTGCGGATTCTGGGTGGCAAGCAAGCTTCCCTTACCCCGGCGCAACAGACTCCAACATTGCCTCCGACCTTTGATTACAGGGAGCTGCAGCGACTGGGAATTGCCATAAAGTTGCTGCCCTCTGACCGTATCCTGCTGAATGACCCTCAACCATTTTACAAGCTGAGCAGATCCCAGCTACTCTGGTCGGGAACAATCCTGTGCAGTGCCATCATCGTAATTTTGCTGCTCACCCGGAATATCCTGCTTCGGCGCCGGGCCGAAATGCAACTGCGCAAGAGCGAGCAGAACTATCGGCAATTATCACAGCAGTTCCAAATAGTACTGGACGGCATCCCCGACAGCCTGACCCTGATATCCAAGGATATGAAAGTCGTCTGGTCAAACAAGGGAACGGACAAATTCTTCATAAAGAATTCAGAGGCCACCCTCGAAGAGTACTGCTGCAACCTGCTCTACAATCGAACATCCATCTGCGACAACTGCCCGGCGATCAAAGCCTTTCAAACCGGCGTTGCCGAAGAATCGATCATCACAACTCCCGACGAAAGGACTCTGGAAGTAAAAGCTTTTCCTGTGAGGGACGGCTCCGACGAGATTTCCTATGTAATCATGCTGGCCTGCGATATTACCGAGAAAAACCGCCTGTACGAGGAAGCGGCCCGTACCCGGCGCCTGGTAGCGCTGGGAGAACTGGCCGCCGGAGTAGCGCACGAGATTAACAATCCCAACGCACTGATCCTTCTTAACGCGGAGTTGCTGAAAAAGGCATGCTGCGATGCGGCCCCGATCCTGCAGCGCTACTACGAAGAATCCGGTGAATTCAAACTGGCCGGATTCCCCTATTCGGAGATGTGTTGTGAATTACCGCACCTTTTCGCGGAAATGTTTGAAAGCGCGGGACGGATCAAGAGTATCGTCAGCGACCTCAAGGATTTTGCCCTGGCGGATGACAAAAACCTGAGTGAAGAGATCGACTTGAACCAGGTGGTTGAGCAGGTAATCCGACTGGTGGGTAATACGATAAAAACATCAACCAGCAACCTGACTATTGAACTGGCTGAGAAACTTCCGCGCTTTTTCGCCAACAAGCAGCACATGGAACAGGTGGTGGCTAACCTGATCCTCAATGCCTGCCAGGCACTGCCGGACATGGAGAAGGGCATACACGTCTCCACCGGTTTCAATCAGGAACGAAAATCGTCTGTTATTACGGTACGCGATGAAGGGGTCGGAATAAGCAAGGAGAACATGCCACACATTACCGACCCGTTTTTCACCACAAAACGGCAGAGCGGCGGCACCGGTCTCGGCCTGTCGGTTTCGATGCGCATAGTCAAGAACTATGGCGGCGCCCTTGAATTCCATTCGGAACCGGATAAAGGAACAACTGTCAATCTCTATCTACCGGTCGAACAGGAGGCAATATAACCATGAGCGATGAACTTTATCCGGCCAATCCGATTCTTTTGGTTGACGATGAAGCTCCCTGGCTGCGCAGTCTCTCACTGGCCCTGCGCAATGACACCGGGATCACCAACGTGATCAAATGTTCAGACAGTCGTGAAGTGCTCCCGATATTGAGCAGAACCGCTGTGAGCATGATCCTGCTGGACCTCACCATGCCGCATTTTACAGGGCAGGAGCTGTTGCCGATGATCGTCAAGGATCATCCCGAGATTCCCGTGATTGTGCTGAGTGGAATTAACCAGGTTGACACTGCGGTGCGCTGCATGCAATTGGGCGCCTGCGACTATTTCATAAAATCCGTTGAAAAAGACCGCCTGATTGCTGGCATCCAACGCGCCTTCTCCATGCAGGATGTGCGTAAGGAGAATCAACGTTTGAAATCCATATTCCTGGAAGACAATATTGAGCACCCGGAAGCATTTGACAAGATCACAACCTGCAACAAAAAAATGCGGGCGATCATGCAGTATTGCGAGGCGGTGGCACAGAGCAGCGAACCGATCCTGATTACCGGGGAGAGTGGCGTAGGCAAGGAACTGATGGCCAGGGCCGTTCACCGCATCCGTTGTCCCGAAGGCCCTTTGGTTGCGGTTAATGTGGCCGGACTCGACGACAATGTTTTTTCCGACACCCTCTTCGGCCATGTCAAAGGCGCTTTCACCTGTGCCGAACGTGATCGGCGCGGCATGATCGAGGTGGCGGCAGGCGGCACACTGTTCCTGGATGAAATTGGCGATCTGAGTCATCTCTCCCAGTTGAAACTGCTGCGCCTCCTGCAGGAGGGGGAATATTACCAGATCGGCTGTGACGCGCCACGCAAAGTCAAGACAAGACTGGTCTTTGCGACCAACCACGACCTGTCCGGAAGGAGCGGCACCAACGGCTTCCGCCAGGACCTCTACTATCGCCTCAGTGCCCATCAGATCCACATACCTCCTCTGCGGGAGCGTTTTGAAGACCTGCCGATGCTGATCGACCAGTTCCTGGATGAGGCGGCTACAGCTTTGGGCAAAAACAAGCCTACCCCGCCAAAAGAGCTGGCAACCCTGCTCTCGCTCCATAGCTTCCCCGGCAATGTCAGGGAACTGCGCGCCATGATTTTCGATGCTGTGAGCCAGCACCGTTCTCATATCCTCTCCATGGATATCTTCAAGGAAAAGATCGGTTTCAACAAGGAACTGAGTGAAATAGAGCAGGAGCCACAGGAGTCCGTGCTCTTTCCGGAAAGATTGCCAACACTGGAGGAGGCGGGACAGCATGTGGTCAAGGAAGCGCTGCAGCGTTCCAGGGGCAACCAGACCATGGCTGCATCGATGCTCGGCATCAGCCGTCAGGCCCTGCAAAAAAGGCTGAAGAAGGATTTTTCAAGTCAGCATAGATTGACCGGAACCTAACCCTGTTTAACAGAATGAGTGCGTTAGCAAAATTAATTTTGATATTGCCAACTTTTTTCCGGTTTTCACACCCCGCAGCGTACCTGTTTTAACAATACCCTGCAACCCTGGTTACACCGCAACCAGGGTTGTCACCCCTTTCAATTTACGCGTCCTACAACAGCTAAACCCAATATTCGCAGGATGTTATAAACGGCGATTCCTTTTACCGCTGCCGTACCGTCCTGCGAAATCACATCTCCTGGCAACCATGGTTGCAGCCATTCACACAGTTCCAATCCACCAGAAGCGCCAAATGCCTATTAGTATCAATATATTAAAAACTAACAATATACTTGGCACTGCCTATGCTCTTGTAGTACAAAGTCCGGCTCTCAAATTCCGCCAGTGCACCTGCAGATGCAACGAAAGGAGGGGATAGATGTAGCCGAACAGAATTCAACGGCCGATATGGCAACAACGATTCGAATCGGAATAATGATCCGTCAGGAAAAAGGATCAAGCAGCCAGGAAAACCAGGGTTGGCGCGGCAGAACCTGGAGCGACAAGAAATCAGGCCAACCTTCGCAATCATAGAGAAGTGCTTCGACTCCATGTTGCATCAAGCATGGCGCCAATCCAGGGACATATGTTTTCCGAGCAACGTCAAACACAAATTTCACAGGAGGTACCTAATGCACACAATCTCACGATGGTTCAATCTGGCCATCAACATAACCCTCTGCCTCTGCTTCTGCCTTGGCACTGGAACGGCTCTGGCCGCCACCGGGACCCTGACGGGAAAAGTCACGGTCGCCGGCACATCAACAACGATCCCGGGGGCAACGATCACCGCTGCCGGCACACCAGGCACCTTTACCGCCACGGCTAATTCATCCGGGGTATACACCCTGTCGCTCACCGCTGCCACCTACTCGGTGAGTTGCTCGGCGTCCGGATATCAAGCAGGTTCAGCCACGACAAGAATCAAAGGTGGCGCCAAAACCACCATTAATTTTGCACTCAACAAGGTAGCCGTTCCCGGCATCATTACCGGCACGGTTACCAACAGCGCCACCGGCGCAGCCATTCCGGCCGCTACGGTCAGCCTGACTCCCGGCGCCTACTCGGCCCTGACCGACACCGCCGGCAAGTACACCATCACCGGCGTGACAGCCGGTGCCTATACGCAAACCGTATCCAGCACCGGCTTTACCACCGCGACCAAACAGGTTGCGATCACCGCCGCAGCTACCACCACCAGCAACGTGGCGCTGACAGCACCGTCCGCAAGCGTCACCTCCCTGACCGCCACACCGGACACCTTCATTGAAGCGGCGGCAAGCGCCGTCACTCTATCTTCGGCAGTGAGCGGGTCCATCGCCTCCTACCAGTGGAGCCAGGTCAAGGGACCAAAGGTACCATTGACCGCAACCAGTGCCAACGCGGCTTCCGCCGACGTCAGCACCCTCAGTGTAGCGGTTGACACCGAGATGGTTTTCCGGCTCTCCGTCACCGGCTTAAACGGGGCAGCCACAAGTAAAGATGTCAGCGTCTTTGTGCAACCGGCCAACATGTATCCTGTACTCGGCGCCAACACCCAGATCGGCGGTTCCACCACGGCCGTCAAGAAGTTCATCTACAACGGAACGGAATGGGCAATTTTCAATATCGGCAGCAGACTCTGCGTGACACAGATCGGCATGACCAAGAATGCGCTCTACTCCATCTACGTGCCCGGCTTCATCAACGACATCGACCTGATTACCTATAATGGCGTCAACTACGCCCTGCTTTCCGCCGGGAGCGCCGGTATCGTAGTGGTCAACATCACCAATCCGACCGCCATGATCCAGGTCAGCAATGTTCACCTCAACTACTACCAGAGCGGAATCACCTTCGCCGAAGGCGGCGGAGACATCCTCACCGGCAACGAGATCAGCAGCATCCAGGCCCCGGTGGCGGCCCTGGAATCCGACGGCATCACTCTCTACATTGCCGACAACGAATTCGGCATCCACAAGACCGCTCTTTCCAACCTGCTCAGCGCAACCGGACCGGTACTGGAAGCTGACGGCACGCTGCTGATCGATCAGGAGAAATACACCCTGCAGTACGCCGGCGAAAACCCCTGGGGCGGCCCGATCGACCTGAAACTGTACGGCGCCAAACTGTTTGTCAGCATGAAAGAACTGGGAATGGGAATCTTCGATCCCGCATCGCTTGAGCAGGTCGGTCGTTACAATCTCTATACCGATACAACCATGACCGAAGACTGGTTCATCAACATGGACGCCCGCCAGGTGGTGCAGAAGGATGCCACTACCGGCGAACCGCTCGTGGATGCCTTTACCGGCATGCCCGACTATCGCCAGACCAGTTTCGAACTGCTGGAAGTCATGCGCAACAACGTGATCGCCCCTACCCCGTGGGCCGATTTCGATCGCTACGGCAAGTTCTACTACAAGGCCCAGGGTGTTGATATCGCCGAGTTCGGCGGCCGCACCATCGCTTATATCGCCTACTCGCTGGGCGGCCTGGTAGCGGTTGATATCACCGGCTACCAGACGGCAACCGCGGCCACCTTCCTCAACGGCGCCTACCTGGGCTATGTGCCGGCAGTACCGGCCAACGGCCCGGACAAGATCACCGGCACTCAGTCCAAAAGCATCCTCCCCTACTACGGAGCCGGCATGCTCAAGGATTCGGGAGTCATCGACGTCAAGATCAGGGGCAACTACGCCTATATGACCGATCACTTTGCCGGCCTGGTGATCGTGGACAACGCCCACATTCCGGGCACCGGCTGGAAAGGCCCCAACGGCCAATACAACAACGACACCGACGGCATCCCCGGAAACCACTTCCCGGATACCGAGTTCGTAACCTCCTACGACATGGCAGCCTATGACCCGCTGGACAATGAATCCATGCCCAAGTGGATGTATAATGTCCCCTGCCTGCTGACAACCGCTGAAATCGGCGGCCACGGCAACCGCATCCTGCTGATGGACAGCATGAACATCGCCGCGGCCGGCAATGTTGACCTGCTGGCCTGCGTCGGCGCCGGCGGTTTCAACTTCATCGACATCGTTAACCTGAGCGCGGCCGCGATGGACGACCGCTACAGCATTCCGGTCTACTTCCCCACCACCGAGGAGATCGGCGCAAAAGTTGACGCCACACCCGGCCAGACCATCTCCATCGGCCACGCCGTGGGCATTGCCTCTTCAGACAGGTATATCTATCACGCCGACGGCCCACACGGCGTTTCCGCCTGGAGTATCGTCGATGCCGACGGCTACCCCACCGACAACATCCATCTGGTGGCCAACACCCTGCAGGACGAATATCCGGAAACCTACAACGGCGTTAAGATCTATCCTCCTTCACACGCTACCAACGTGGTCTTCGACTCGGACCACCAGACAGCCTGGGCCAGCTGTTCCAGCAACGGTCTGCGCCGGGTGGACATCTCCGGAGTCGAGTCCGGCCTTGGCGCCATCGGCGCTCCACTGCTGCTGCCGCTCAAAACAACCGACCTGTTTGAACACAACGGCGAATTCGGAACCGTCAAGGGGCTTCAGTACCAGGATCATTCCTACGACGTCGAGATCAAGGGCAACTACGCCTACACCGCCGACGGCAGCAACGGCATCACCGTTTACGACATGACCAAGGATCCGACCGTCATGAACAGCGGATTCGTCGTCTCCAATGTGGGCGCGATCACCAACGAGAAACCACCACTCGGCACCGCCTCCGGCATCGCCCTCTGGACCAACCCGGCCGACGGTAAATCCTACGCCTTCGTGGCAGCCGGTCCCCGTGGAGTAGGCGTCGTAGATACCACCGATGTGCTCAACATGAAACTGGTCAAGGTATTCGAACCGATCAAGCTGGAAGAGGGCAAAGTCGGAGCCGCCGACGGGCAGTCGGTGGATGTCAAGGTCGTGGGCGATTACGCCTATTTTACCTATGACAGCTTCGGCGTGGTCTGCTACAGCCTGGCCGACCTGATCGCACCGCTGCCGGCCGGCGTGCTGCCGACTGAAGTCTGGAAAAAGAGTAATACCAGTGTTCTGCTTTACGACTATCGCCCGGTGGCGGTCAGCCGTTTCAAACTGCAACTGGTTCCCGGTTATGAAGCCTGGTCCGGCGGAGCAGTTAAAATGGATTACACCCTGGTCAACGGACAGCTCAACTTCTACGTGGCTTTTGCCGAGGCCGGTGTCCTCAAGATCGACTGGACCAACCCGGCCGCCCCGGTTCTGGCCGGAATCGCACCGACAGTCGGCGAATGTACAGCTGTAACCATCAGCAACGGCCGTCTCTATGTCGCCGACGGCGGCGCCGGCATGCTGTTCTTCAAGTAGATATATATGCTATTTCAAGGGGGGATGCCGCGAGGCATCCCCCCGCGCTTTTTCACGGTTCGGATTCAAATAGGTAAGAGAACGGTAACGGACGGATTTTTCTCTAACGTAACCCTTGGGGAGAACAATATGGCGGGAAACAAGATGGTTTTGATTGTTGATGATGATGAAAACCAGCTCGTGCTATTGAAACAATTTTTCAAAAGCGCAGGCGTAGAGGCCTGCTGTGCATCAAACGGCATAGAAGCCCTTCAGAAAATGAGCGCGCATTCTTTTGTCTGCATGATAACAGACCTGAACATGCCCCATATGAATGGAATCGTACTGGCGAAAAAAGCAAAGCTGTTGAACCCGCTGATGCGGATTGCACTCTGCACCGGTGAGGACATTCCGGATATTCGCAGTATGGTTACCGATACCGGCATTGAAGCTGTCTTCAGAAAACCGTTCAATTATTTCGAAGTACTGTTGATGGCAACCGAGAATCCCTGGCGCACGCAAATCCAGTGAGCCGATCAATCCCGTGTTTTCCCGCTTGCGGATACATGTCCAGCCAAAGGAGTAACACAGGATTTGCGAAAGAAGCGCCGGAACATACGGGATGCTGGTAGGTGAGAAGATAGATGACCGATCAGCAGTTGCATGCGCAACTTGCAACGGTCACTAAGATTAGATCAGGCGTTCAATACCGGCCTCCGGTACTATTGGGCGGCATTCGAACACCCCTTCCAGTTTACTTCCCTCAAGCATAGAAACGTCTCGGAACCGGCCGGCAGCTTCCCCAAGGTCCGGAAGCATTCGGATGGCGCCTGGTGTACATGGTGCATGCGGCTTCCGTGTTCAAGGCTGCGGGGTGATACCGCATTGCGAAGGCGCTTGGCGATATAGAGTTCCCTGTCGGCCGTCTCTCATCATGGGCTCCTGCCGATTAAGAATCGTAGCCGGATAACGGAAGGCGCCGGCAGATTTCTCCACCGGCGCCCATGGGATCGAGTACTACCTTCTTACGACTGTAGTGGCGGTCTTGGTGTTATTAGTATTGTTGATATCGCTCGGGTTCGATACGGTCGCGGTCCAGGTAACCGTCGTGCCGTAGGAAGGTGCGGTCCAGGTAAAACTTACGATTGCGGCGCTGTTGTCAGCAGGAGTCGTGATGTTCGTGGAGAAGTTGCCGACTACGGTGCCATAGCTGTTTTTGCCAACCAGTGTAACTGCTGCGGGAACGGCGCCTGACTGCAGGTTGTCCACCGTAACCCTGAGCGTGCTGGTGGTGTTCTTGTAAACGCTGGTCGGGATCGTAACCGACGGGATGGTCAGGTCAACGGTCGGTGGCGGAACGGCATTGGGATCGTCATATTCAACCACCAGCTGGGCACTGCGGATGATGGTCGGCTTGCCCACTTCGCCCTTGATGTACATCATCAGGTCGAAATCGGTGGTCATGGGACATTCGGTAAAGCTATAGCCGTCTACCGGGTCAACCAGCTGGCCGGTCAGCGGATCGATATACTGATCGAGGTAATTGTTCCAGTTTTTGGAGTCGGCCAGAACCGGCAGGCCGGTGGTCAGGTTCTTGATGCTGAGCAGGTCCAGGGTCGTGGTGGTCGGAGTACCGGCTTCATACTGGATCAACTCCACTCCCGGCAGGTCCTGGCCGTACTTGCTCGACTTGAGGCGATAACGGGGGTTGAGCCCCGCGAACGGATCTCGGTCAAGCGATGTGTACCAGGCGTTGGTGTACTCGAAAAGTCCGGTGGCTGAATTCAGCGCCTTCAAGACGCTCCCGGCCGGGATCGGTTCAAGGTCGCCGCCCTCCTGCGAATCGACCGAGGAGACCCAGGTTCCGGCGGGCTGTCCCGAACAGGCCGCGGGGGCAAGCGCCGGAGCTGTCGGACAGATGGTGTACTGCGGCAGCACGCCTGTGGCGTTCTCGTTCTCGAAATCCTCGGGACGGATCTGGTCGTTGGGGCTGTTGGTAATGTTGTGATCGATAATCAGCTTGGCCTTGGTGACCTTGTAGTTTGCTCCGGCAACCTTCCAGGCGGCTGGCAGGTCCATTTTGGCATAGACATAGAGTGGCGTCGGCTCCTGGTTATAGTTGCCCCAGTAGTAGAGGAATTTGCCGTCGTCTTTCATCTTCTTGGTGTAGTCAATCCCTTCCTGCAGCTGCACCGGGTTGGCCGGATCGCGCATCAGGTGGTCCATGACCACATAGTGCTCGGTGGCGGCCTTGGCCTTGAGAGCGCCGAGTCCCCTGACCCACTCACCCTTGATCGGACCGGTCTTCCAGTCGCCGGTCTCCGGGTTCTGCGTGCGCATGCCGATCACCTTGCCGGTGCCATCCACAATATTGGCCACAAAGCCGTCATCGTATACTCCGTCCATCGGCTTCGGCAGCAGTGCGGTGGGATCAAAGTTTTTCACGTTCCAGCCGTAGGACGAATCGATCGGCAAATAGGTGAGGCCGTCATCCTGCACCACCGGAGCGCCCAGGCAGGCGGAACCGATAATGGCTTCATCGCACTGGACATCGTTCACATTGAAAACGTGGTTCGTGGTGTAGGTTACGGTCGCAGCATGGGCCGCGCCGGCCATCAGAGTCACGCCAATCGTCACTGCCGCTATCTTCCTGATCTTCTTTGCCACTGTTCCTCTCATTTTTAGCTCTCCTTTTCTTTGTCTGATTCAGCTTGCCGGACATCACACCTGGAACAAATCATCACCACTATCGCCACGAATCCTGCCTAGTCCCCCTTTCGTTTTTACTTTTCCTGCATAACTGTTCAGTGTGGGATTTCCTGCAGTAAGAGCAAAGCCGGTGCCAACAAAATTGTTAGAAATTAATATGTTGATATCAATGTGTTTTCAATAACTGTTCTGATCTGGCTTCGTGGAAATGAGTGCAACCATGGTTGCATCATGGGTGTGCAAAGAAGTGGTGGTCTGGCCGGGATGTTAAAACGGAATTGGGGTAGGTTGCGTCAGATACAGTTTTCGCCCTGCTGACTACACCGGAAGAAAAGGGTGACAACCACGGTTGCGGCGCAACCCCGGTTGCGGGTATTTTGTTTTTGTTTCAGCTGGCAATTGATTTTGCCGTTTCGCATGAACCGACACCGGCATATTTAGCCTTGCGAATATCAGCCCGCAAAGATATAACACGTAGCGGATTTTTCCATTTAGAAACGAGAAATAGAATTTGACCGGTATCGACATCCCAAAAATCCTGCAACTGGCCCCCTCCCCTGCTTACGTGGTTGACCTTGGCCGTCTGCGCCACAACCTGGCAATCCTTGATGATGTGCAAAAACGGAGCGGCGCAAAAATCCTGCTGGCGATGAAAGCCTTCTCGATGTGGAGCGTTTTCCCGCTGATCAGCGCCACGCTTCAAGGTGTCTGCGCCAGTTCCCCCTGGGAAGCGCGACTAGGGCGCGAGGAATTCGGACGCGAGGTGCACAGCTTCGCGGCCGCCTTCAAGGTAAGCGACGTAATTGAACTGCTGCGGATCTCTAACCACCTGGTATTCAACTCGTTCAACCAGCTGGAGCGTTTCCGACCGCTGTGGGAGAAGGAAAAGGGGCGGGTATCCATAGGCTTGCGGGTCAACCCGCAACACTCCGAGGGGCACACCGAGATCTACGACCCCTGCGCGGTCAACTCGCGCCTGGGCATCCCTCTGAAAGAATTCGAGGGCCGGTCCCTGGACGGAGTCGAAGGGCTGCATTTCCATACCCTCTGCGAGCAGCTTTTCGAACCGCTGGAGCGTACCGCCAGGGCTTTCGAGGAGAAGTTCGGCCATTTGCTGCCGGGCATGAAATGGCTGAACCTGGGCGGAGGGCACCACATCACCCGCGAGGGGTACGACATTGACGGGCTGGTGGAACTGGTCAGTTATTTCCGGGAGAAGTACGATCTGGAGGTCTACCTGGAACCGGGCGAGGCGATCGCGATCGGCACCGGCCTGCTGGTAGGCGAGGTACTGGATGTGGTGAACAACGGCATGGATATCGCGATCCTGGATGTTTCGGCCACATGCCACATGCCGGACATCCTGGAAATGCCCTATCGTCCCGGCATCATGGGCGGCTTCGACGCAGGGGAGAGATCGCACACCTACCGCCTGGGCGGCCCCTCCTGCCTGGCCGGGGACATAATCGGCGACTGGTCCTTCGAACAGCCGCTGAAAGCCGGCGACCGGCTGGCATTTCTGGACATGGCACATTACACGATGGTCAAGACCACCACCTTCAACGGAATCCACCACCCGCACATCTGTACCTATGAACCACGGACCGGAGAGCTGAAAATTGTGCGCAGTTTTGAATACCAGGATTTCAAGAGCCGTCTATCGTAGGGGCGGGCCTTGCGGCTACCCGCTTCATAAATCAAAAAACTATCGGGCAGTCGCAGGATCAGCCCGGCAAAGGATCAATAAACATGGCTTTGAATACAAGAATCTGGATGACCGGATCACTGGACTGGTTCGCGTTGATTAACGGGGAAGAGGTGTTTCTGGGAAGGCGCGAGGTGCCGGCGCCCCTGGATGAGGGTGATGCCTGGACCAATGAGATCGGTGACATGTTCAAGGTTATCGACGGCGAAATAACCATTATGGGCAAAACAGACCCGCCCCAGAAATACTGGTAGTCCGTTTGGGCTTGCGGGAGGCTGCGGTTACTACCCTGTTATGAATGGATCTCGGTGTCGAACGGATGGTAGACCCACGACACCCGGTCCCGGCCGTCCGCCTTGGCCTTGTACAGGGCTTCGTCGGCGCGCTTGATTATTTCCGTCAAAGACCTGTCCCCCTCACCGGAGCCGCTGACCCCCAGGCTGACCGTTATGCCAAGCTGCTCACCCTCCGCGGTAAACGGCTCATTACGGATCT
The DNA here is from genome assembly GCA_001802125.1 of Geobacteraceae bacterium GWC2_55_20. Classification (GTDB taxonomy): domain Bacteria; phylum Desulfobacterota; class Desulfuromonadia; order Geobacterales; family Pseudopelobacteraceae; genus JACRCG01. The sequence goes on along the minus strand of MGZK01000063.1, from coordinate 13,057 downwards.
TGCAACGAATGCGGTTCGCTACCAGCAGGCTCTGCTCGAACGAGGTATCCGGCAGCATCACGACAAATTCTTCACCACCATAGCGCCCGACAACATCATAGGGTCGTATGCAGTTTTTCAATCTCCTGGCGACCTCATGAAGAACATGATCTCCCGCCAGATGCCCCTTGCTGTCATTTATCTGTTTGAAAAAATCCAGATCGATCATGATGCAGCCTAGTGACTTTTTATGCGCTCCCGTGCTGCGCAGTATCCGTTCGAACTCCTCTTCGCCGCGCTTCATCAGATGACGGCGGTTGGCAATACCGGTCAGCTGGTCAGTGATGGCGATGGTTTCCAGTTGCGACTGAACATCCTTGAGCTGGCCGGTGCCGCCACGAATCAGCAGATACGAAAACCCGAACACCGCCAGCATGACCAGAGACAGCAGCGCGGTCATCAATGCCGCCCCTTGCAGAATCTGCTGACGATAGCAGGTTACGTTCATGTATATTTCAAAACTTCCCAGCACCTTGTTGCCCTTGTCCACGATCGGCACGTATGTTTCAACAACATCCACATCCAGCAACCGTTCTTCCGTAAGGTCGCGTTCACTGTCCTTGGTCACCAGCTTGGCATCGGTACGACCGGACAACGCGTTCTGAAGCCGCAGGTTATCATGATCGACTTTACCGATCAAAGCCGGATCGGTACTGTAAACGATGCGCTTGCCGGCATCGTATACCTTGACCTTGATTATTTTGAACGGGGAGAGGAAACTGCGCAGGCTCTTGTCAAACGCCAGCATGCCGGTTCCGTTCAAACCAAGCTCGACCGTTTTTCCCGGAGTTTCCACAAATATGAATTTTTTCTCCTGCTCGATCAGCACCCGGCAGAGCTGCACCGAATTATTTTCGGCGGTTTTGATTACAAAACCGGAGAAAACCCGGTAAAATCCGTAACCGCTGAACATTACCACGACAATGATCGATACCACCGCAGTGGTTACCAGCAGACGCAAGAGGCTGTCAGGATTATTACGGGCCTTTATGTTGAGTAATTCATTCAGATTCATTGCAGCATTACCGCCTGACTATCTTCTTAATTAAGAGCGAATTTACTATACACGATATTTGCAGCCATGCTATCCAACAAATTAGAAACGATGACAAATCCGGCAATCGCCGCGACGCGCCCCGCAACTCCGGTCAGCCGGATTCACGCGTTTTACGAATCATTTCAAAACACTGGAATTTAACAATGGTTTCCAACCCGCAGATAATCGAAATCGCAATACCGCTCTATCTGGACAGGACCTTTCACTATACCGTGCCGGAACGCCTGCTCGATCAGGCGCTGCCCGGACGCCGCGCCGTGGTTCCGTTCGGACGACGGAAACTCACCGGTTATATCCTGGCAATCGCGGAAGAAAGCCGGATTGACAACCTGAAAGAGATTATTGAAGTCCTGGACCAGGAGCCGCTCTGGACCCCCGCCGAACTTGAATTTTTCAGCTGGGCGGCTTCGTACTACATGCACCCGCTTGGCGAAGTGCTGCGGACGGCCCTTCCGGCCGGCATCAATATCCGGACACGCAAGGGTTCGTCAGGCGAAAATGCCGAACTGACCGGTGGAAAAGCTATCCTCAGGGAGAAATTCTATCTGCCCGGCCCGCTATCGGAGACCACCCGGCGCCCCGGCGCCAGGGCGCTGGAAATACTGGCGGTGATCCGTGAAACCGGTGAAATACAGGCTTCGGTTATCAGAAAGCGCTTCGGATCAAGTTCCCCGCAACTAAAACGCCTGGTCGAACTGGGTCTGGCTGAAGTTCGGGAACGCGAGATCTATCGCGACCCTTTCAAGAACCGCACCATAATGCGCGATACACCGCGCCGGTTGAACAGACACCAGCAGTCCGCGCTGGATACGATCACCGAAAACCTTGGCAGGCATCAGTACTCGGCCTTTCTGCTCTATGGCGTTACCGGCAGCGGCAAGACCGAAGTTTATCTGCAGGCGATTGCCCACGCGCTGGAAAACGGCAAGAACGCGCTGGTGCTGGTCCCCGAGATCGCGCTTACTCCACAGTTGACCGGACGTTTCCAGGCGCGTTTCGAGGGGGGACTGGCCATCCTGCACAGCGGCCTTTCCGATGGCGAGCGCTACGACGAATGGCGCCGCATCCGGCGCGGTCTGGCCAGGATCGTGATCGGAGCCCGTTCAGCCATTTTCGCACCTCTGGAAAACATCGGCATCATCATCGTCGATGAGGAGCACGAGGCCTCGTTCAAACAGTCCGACGGACTGCGTTACAACGCCCGCGACCTGGCCCTGGTGCGGGGTGGGATTGAACGGGCAGCAGTCGTGCTCGGCTCGGCCACGCCGCTGGTGACCAGCATCCATGCCGCGCACAACGGCAGGCTGACGCTGCTTGAGCTGCCGGAACGGGTTGAGAACCGGCCGATGCCGGCCGTTGAACGCATTGCAATGAAAGGGAGCAAGGAGACCATCTCGGCAGCCCTGGCAACCGCGCTGACCCAAAACATCGAAGCCGGTCAGCAGGCCATGGTATTCCTCAACCGGCGCGGGTTTGCCACCTTCCTGGTCTGCGCTTCATGCGGCCAGGCGCTCTCCTGTCCCAACTGCTCCGTCACGCTGACCTACCACCGCCAGCGCGCCCGGAGTATCTGCCATTACTGTGACTATGCCGTCCCGGCCCCCGGCACATGTCCCTCCTGCGGCGCGACAGAACTCACCGAGCTTGGAGCCGGCACCGAGAAGCTGGAATTCGAGTTGAGGGAGCTGCTGCCCCTGGCGCGAACCATTCGCATGGACAGTGACACCACTTCCGGCAAGGGGAGTCACGAACGGCTGCTGGCAAGCATGGGCGACGGTTCCGCCGACATCCTGATCGGCACCCAGATGATCGCCAAGGGACATGATTTTCCGGGGGTGACCCTGGTCGGTGTCATCAATGCCGAGGCCGGCCTGGGAATGCCGGACTTCAGGGCCGCCGAGCGCACTTTCCAGCTGCTGTCACAGGTAATCGGCCGCGCCGGCAGGGGAGAAACACCGGGAAAGGTGCTGCTCCAGGCCTACGACACCGAACATTACGCCATCCTTTCTGCGTCCGGACATGACGCGGCCGGGTTCTACCAGCAGGAGCTCGAATTTCGCCAGGACGCCGGCTACCCCCCCTTCACATTCCTGGCAGCCATCGGCATCTCCGGAAATGTGGAGCAGGCGGTGACCGAGCAGGCCGAACAGAGTGCCCGGCTGCTGGCGGCAATCAAGCAGAAGCTTAAAGTACGCGTGGAAATCCTGGGACCGGCGCAGTCGCCGATATACCGGCTGAGGGGGCGCTTCCGCCGCCAGATACTGCTAAAAGCAGTTACTCGCAAAGACCTGCGCCGGCTGCTGCTCGCGTGGCGGCAGGAGTCACGCACGTCCTCCACGGTACGTGTGGTTGTAGACATCGATCCGGTGGATTTGATGTAAATTATCGCGGCCGACGAATTGTTGATCGCCTGCATTAGAAAGGTTGCGAATTTTCAATAGTCTGGTAAATAGTAGTAATACAGATGGATTTAAATTCGAGTACTGTGAGTAAAACGTGTCCGACACAAGCAACCTGCGTTATTCCGATATTACCGTTTTGTACATCGAGGATGAGTTTGCCACCCGTGAGCAGGTTGCTCGGGTTTTATCCTCCAGGGGATATCGGCTGATACTGTCCGAAAACGGCCAACAGGGACTTGAAGCATATCTCAAACACACGCCAGACATTACGCTGACCGATATCATGATGCCTCAAATGAACGGCCTTGAAATGGCGCGTCAGATAAGAAAGATCAACCCGGAAGCCCAGATCGTCTGCATGACCGCCTTCAGTGAAACCAACTACCTGATAGATGCCATCGATATCGGCATCAATCAGTTTGTCCTCAAACCGATCGAGTTCAGCCGGCTGCTGAAAGCACTGGATCATTGCCATGAAATGGTCAACCTCAGAAAACGGCACCGCATACTGGAAGCCGAGAACCAGCGCACCAGGAAGATGGAGGCCATCGGCGTTCTGGCGGGCGGCATAGCCCACGATTTCAACAATTTGCTGCAGGTGATCCTCGGCTATGTTTCCCTGGCGCGCATGAGCGCCGAACCGAGCAGCAGAACCGCCGAATTGCTCAAAATAGTCGAAAACACTTCCGAAACCGCGCGGGAACTTGGCAAACGGCTTCTGACATTTGCCAAGGGTGGCGACGCTCTCAAGCAACCAGCCAACCTGACTCCGCTGATTGAAGCCGGACTTTCGGCAGAACTTGATGGAACCGATATTTCGTACGTTCTGGACATCCCCCGCGATCTCCCCTTGATAAGTTTTGATGCCTCCCAGTTAAGGCTGGTAATTGCCAGCCTGATTGTCAATGCCCGCGAATCAATGCCGCAGGGCGGCACTCTCCGGGTCTCTGTCTTGACAGAGGAACTCGGCGCAAATAATGTACTTGCCATCGAAACGGGGGAATACCTGCATATAATCTTCAAGGACTCGGGAAACGGGATCGCGCCTGAAAACATGCCTAAAATTTTTGATCCATATTTCACCACCAAACAGATGGGCAGCCAGAAAGGCATGGGACTGGGACTGGCACTCAGCCACTCGATCATTCGGCACCATTCCGGACGGATACAGGCCGAGTCAGAGCCCGGAGCCGGAACCGCCATTCACATCTACCTTCCTGTTTTTACCGGCAAGGCCGATATGCCCGGCTACTGACACCGTCTTCTGATTCCCCCGCCCATATCCGCCTCGGCCGGGCAGCCTTTGCTGTTTCACAAACACCAGCAAATCTGCTAGGATGACTTTCCGCAAACTATCCCTACGTGAGATGGACATATCAACATGCATCACGGTGGTATCTACGAAGAAGAGGTGGCCGGCAAGGCCTACGACGGTGCGCTGCTCAGGCGCTTTGCCCGCTATGTTTCCCCATACCGCTCCGCGATAATCGCGGTAATCCTGATCCTGCCGCTGGTCGCCGCCTGTCGCCTGGCACAGCCGTGGATCATCAAAACTGCGATAGACAATCATATCATCACCGGCAAGCTGGCCGGTCTGGAAACGATTGCGCTGGCTTTTCTCGGCATCCTGCTGATCGAATCACTGCTCTCCTTCCTGGAAGTCTACCTGCTGCAGTCGGTCGGACAGCGGGTCATGGCGGACATGCGTACAGAACTCTACCGCCATGTGATGCACCTCCCGGTCACCTGGTTTGACCGGGTACCGGTCGGCAGCGCCGTCACCCGCCTGACCAGCGACGTCGAAGTGCTCGGTGAGATGTTTGCTTCCGGCATTATCACGATTGCCGGGGACATCCTGCTGCTGATCGGCATCATCTCGGTCATGCTCTGGATGAACCTGAAACTGTCGCTGGTAACCTTTTCGGTGCTGCCGGTCCTGATCTATGTCGCCTATACCTTCCGGCGGCGCATGCGCCAGTCTTTCCGTGAGGTACGCGCCCGCCTCGGCGGTCTCAACGCCTTCTTGAACGAATGCATCTCCGGCATCAGCGTCATCCAGATCTTCAATCGCGAGAGAGACGAAGAGAGAAGGTTCAGCGAGCTGAATGCCTCGTACCGCGACGCCAACATGCCGGTGATATTCTGGGATGCCTCGCTCTACGCGCTGGTCGAGGCGCTCTCTTCGCTGGCGGTGGCGCTGATCATCTGGTACGGCGGCGGTGAGATCCTAACGGGAGCCATCACCTTCGGAGTCCTGGTGGCCTTCATCCAGTACATCGAAAAGTTCTTCGCCCCGATCCGCGACCTCTCGGCCAAGTATTCGGTGATGCAGGGCGCCATGGCCGCACTGGAGCGGATCTTTGCACTTTTGGATACAGAAACCAGTGAACAGAAAACAGCGGACAGCGGACAGCAAAACCAACAGCAAGAACATGCAGAAGAATTTTCACTGTCAACTGTTAACTGTCCACCGTCCACTGCCACGGGTCCCCTGATCGAATTCCGCGACGTATCCTTTTCCTACCTGGACGGCAACGACATCCTGACATCCTTCAACCTGTCCGTTGCCCACGGAGAACGGATCGCGCTGGTTGGAGAGAGCGGCGGCGGCAAGACCACCATCACCCGCCTCTTGACCCGCCTTTATGAAATCGAACGTGGCAGCATCCGCATCGAAGGGCGTGACATTCGCGATCTGCCGCTGGAAGAGGTCCGCCGCAGGATCGGGGTCGTGCTCCAGGACCCCTGCCTGTTCACCGGCAGCATCGAATTCAACATCTGCCTGGGGGACGAACGGGCGAAACAGCGAGTGCGCCAGGCGGCGGCCTCGGTCGGCGCCGACCGCTTCATAGAGCGGCTGCCGAAGGGGTACCAGGAAGAGGTGCGGGAGCGCGGCAACAACTTCTCGGTAGGCGAAAAGCAGCTGATCTCCTTTGCCAGAGCAATGGCCTTCGACCCGGAAATCCTTGTGCTGGACGAAGCCACCGCCAGCATCGATCAGGCTTCCGAGCAGATGATCCAGGAAGGGATCAGGGGCATGATGAGGGGACGCACCTCGCTGGTAATCGCCCATCGCCTCTCCACCATCCGCGACGCGGACCGGATCGTGACGATCCACCATGGCGTCAAGGCCGAAGAGGGCACTCACGACCAGTTGATGGACTCGCGCGGCATCTACTACCGCCTGCACCAGCTGCAGTTCAACGGGACGTAAACACAATCGAGGCTTTCCGGCGGTTGCATAAGCCCTTCAAACCATGCTACGGTGCCAGAACATTAACAACCTTACAGGAGACGGATATGTGCACCACCTGCGGATGCCCGCCAGCCGGACATGATCACCATGACCATAAAGAGCACGGGCATGACCACCACGACCACCATGATCATACGCATAATCATCATCATGAGCATGATCACACCCACGACCACACCCCCAAAAAACGCAACGTAATCAGCATCGAGGAAGACATCCTCGGCAAGAACAACCGCCTGGCCTCCTTCAACCGCGCCCTCTTCAGGGACAAGGGAATTTTTGTGCTGAACCTGGTCAGCTCGCCCGGTTCGGGCAAGACCACGCTGCTGGAACGCACGCTGCGGGACCTGTCCGAATCATTCCACTTTGCCGTGATCGAGGGGGATCAGCAGACCGATAACGACGCCCGGCGCATCGCCGCCACCGGCGTTCCGGTGCGACAGATCAACACCGGCGCCGGGTGCCACCTGGATGCCCACATGGTCATGCATGGCACCGAAGGTTTTGACCTGGACAACCTGGACATACTGATGATCGAAAACGTCGGCAACCTGGTCTGCCCGGCCGCCTTCGACCTGGGAGAGAACCACAAGGTGGCGGTGCTCTCAGTCACCGAGGGGGAGGACAAGCCGCTCAAGTACCCGCAGATGTTCCACAACTCCGCCGTGATGCTGCTCAACAAGACCGACCTGCTGCCGCACCTGGATTTTGACGTGGAAAAGTGCAAACAGTACGCCCGCCGCGTGAACCCGGACATCGTCATCTTCGAGGTCTCGGCCCGCAGCGGTGAAGGGATGCAGGAGTGGTATCGATGGCTGACAAGCGGATTACAAAGTAGATAAACCTGAATTGTGATATCAGGAGCGTACAAGTGGCACACTCTCGAATGATGAAAATACTCCGTGATGAACAGCGCGAAGAAGTCATGAAGAAGAAACCGGGGGAACGACTGTTGATGGCGCTGGAGCTTTCCGATACATGCGCGCTGCTTAATGCCACGGCTATAAAAGCTCTGGAGGAAAAACGTGCTGTTGCAAAAGCTTAACCAGGCTCTTGACTTGCTTGCAACCCTCCAGGCCAATGGCTACATAAGGGGGTTTGCCCTGATCGGCGGCCTTGCTGTTTCCGCCTGGAGTCCGCCACGGGCCACAATGGACATTGACCTTCTGGTTCTTGCCAAACCGGAACAGCTGGACCACCTGGTTGAAGCACTCCGAGATGCCGGGATGAAAGCGGAGTTGAGGCGCGGAGGGAGCGATGATCCGGTACCATTTCTGATTCGCGCCGACTGTCTCGATATTGTTGTCGCTACGAAAAAATATCAGGCGGAAACCGTCGAACAGAGCATTTCCGTTAACATTGCCGGAAGAGATATCCCGGTTGCCTCACCCGAATATCTCATCATCCTGAAGTTGAAGGCGGGCGGGCCTCGCGACCTTCTGGACATCAGGGAACTGCTGGCGTCCGATCTTGTTGACAAGGCCCTGCTTGCCAAACTTGCGACAAGATATCGGGTTGACAAACTGCTTCAGGAAGTAATCCACCAGACATGCTTATAGTCAATCCCTTCCCGGAAGATCCGAACGATACGATACGCCCGGAACCATGTCACTGACACGTCGTCGTTATACAATAACCGGCATTGTCCAAGGGGTCGGATTTCGCCCCTTTGTTTACCGGATAGCGCTTGAAAGCGGACTGGTTGGCTGGGTACGCAACACTCCGGCCGGAGTCGAAATTGAAGTCCAGGGTAGCGATGCAGGGCTTACCAATTTCGACAATCTGCTGACCAGCGAACTGCCTCCGCTGGCCGTTATCAGCTCGCATCACCGCGAAGAGATACCGCTCAGCCAGGACGACGGCTTTTCGATCCTGGCCAGCGCCGGCGGAGATCCGGCCATCCAGATCGCCTCGGATTCGGCGGTCTGCGGCGACTGCCTGAGCGAACTGTTCGACCCGGCCAACCGCCGTTACCGCTATCCCTTCATCACCTGCACCAACTGCGGACCGCGTTACAGCATCATCACCGGCATCCCCTATGACCGCCCCAAGACGACAATGGCAGCATTCCCGCTCTGCCCCGCCTGCCTGGGCGAATACCATGATCCGGCCGACCGGCGCTTCCATGCCCAGCCGATCGCCTGCCGCTCCTGCGGGCCGAGAATGAAGCTGCTTGACAAGGCCGGAGAAGTGATCACAGCAGAAGACAACGCAGTCCTGCGCGGCATTGAGCTGCTGAGGGAAGGCGCGATCCTGGCGATAAAGGGGATCGGCGGCTATCATCTGGCCGTGGATGCCTGCAATCCGGACACGGTGCTGAGGCTGAGGACGCGCAAGCAGCGGGACGAGAAACCCTTCGCGGTGATGGCCGCCGACCTGGATACAGCCCGCACCCTGGGGATACTGGATGACATGGAAGAGCGGCTGCTCAGCTCTTCCGAAGCACCGATCGTCATCGTCAGGAAGCGCCCCGACACGTCGTTGTCACCCCTGATTGCCCCCGATAACGGCTGGCTTGGCCTGATGCTCCCCTATGCTCCGCTGCATCACCTGCTGCTGCGAGGCAACTTTATGGCGCTGGTCATGACCAGCGGCAACGTCTCCGACGAACCGGTCGCTTTCGAGGATGACGATGCCCTGCGTCGCCTGGCCGGAATCGCCGACTGCTTCCTTTTGCATGACCGTCCGATCCACATCCGCAGTGATGACTCGGTGATGCGGGTCTTCCAGGGGCGGCCGCTGTTCTACCGCCGCGCCCGGGGCTATGCGCCGCGCGCGGTCACTCTGCCGTTCCGGACCCGGCCGGTCCTGGCCATGGGTGCGGAACTGAAGAGCGCAGTCTGCCTGGCCGACAGGGAGCGGGCTTTTTTGAGCCAGCACATCGGCGACCTTCAGAATGACTCTACCTGCGACTCATTCCGTCATACGGTTGCGCACCTGTCCCAAATCCTGCGGATCGAGCCGCAAGCCGCAGTCTGCGACCTGCACCCGGATTACCTCTCCACCCGCTTTGCCGAGGAGAGCTGCCTGCCACTGGTCAGGGTCCAGCACCACCACGCCCACCTGGCGTCCTGCATGGCCGAAAACGGCCTGGACGGCACGGCCATCGGCGTGATCCTGGACGGCACCGGCTATGGCGACGACGGCAGCATCTGGGGCGGCGAGTTCCTGGTCGGGGGCTATCACGGCTATCGACGCGCCGGCCACTTCCGTCCGCTGCCGCTGCTGGGCGGAGATGCGGCCGTTCGCGAACCGTGGCGCATGGCGCTGTCATACCTGCATGCGGCAATTGGAGCCGACGCGTTCGATATCGACCATCCGCTTTCCAAACGCCTGGGCAAACAGGAACGGGGACTTTTTTCAAGCATGCTGCTGCGTGGGATCAACTCGCCGCTGACCTCCAGCTGCGGCCGGCTCTTCGACGCGGTGGCGGCCCTGCTGAATATACGACATTTTGTGTCTTATGACGGTCAGGCGGCGATTGAACTGGAAGCGCTGGCGGAGACCGCCTGGAACTATGAATCTGCAAAGTCCCCCTTGATAAAGGGGGATTCAGGGGGATTTGCTTCTGACACTAAAATCAAATTCCCCCCCTCCCCCCTTTGTCAAAGGGGGGAGTATTCGTATGCCATCTCACTCCATAGCGATTCCCCGCTCCAGCTGGACTTTTCAGCGCTCTTCCCGGAAATACTGGCTGACATGCAGGCCGGAGTACAAGCCTCCGTTATCGCATACCGTTTTCATGTCACAGTTGCCTCCTCCGTAGTGGAGGCATGCCTGCGGATCTCCGAATCCACCGGCCTTGACCGCGTACTGCTGTCTGGAGGCGTTTTTCAGAATCGCCTTTTGAGTGAAATGGTATATACTTCGCTGGCCTCGCAAGGCTTTAATGTGTTCACCCACCGGCTGGTTCCGCCCAACGACGGCGGCATCGCCCTCGGCCAGGCCGCTATCGCGGCCCATGCCCTTTAAGGAGGATTGCAACAATGTGTCTTGGTGTTCCGATGAAAATCATAAGCAGGGAAGGCGACAACATCGTCGCCGAAGTTGACGGCGTACGGAAGGAGGCCAGCGTCATGCTGCTGGACGAGGAGCTGGCCGTGGGCGACTACGTGATCGTGCATGCCGGTTTCGCGATTTCCAGGCTGGACCAGGAGTATGCCGAGGAGACGCTGCGCATGATGAAGGAAATTTTTTCTCCCGAGGATATGGCATGAAATTCCAGGATGAATTCAGGGACCGGGAACTGGTGCGCAACATGGCCGGCAACATCCGCCGCATGGCCGAGCGGCTGTCCGCCCCGGTAAACTTCATGGAGGTCTGCGGCACCCACACCATGTCGATCTACCAGTACGGCATCCGCTCGCTGCTGCCGGAAAACGTCCGGCTGGTCTCGGGACCGGGCTGCCCGGTTTGCGTGACACCGATCGGCTACCTGGACAAGGCGCTGCTCTGCGCCGCCGATCCCCGCAACATCGTGGCCACCTTCGGCGACATGCTGCGCGTCCCCGGCAGCCGCTCGTCACTGATGGAGCAACGCGCCAAGGGGGCCGACATCCGCATCGTCTATTCATCGCTGGATGCGGTCGCGCTGGCCAAAAGCAACCCGGAACGCCGGGTCATCTTCCTGGGGGTCGGCTTCGAAACCACCGCGCCGACCATTGCGGCCAGCATCCTGGAAGCGGCCCGACTGGGGCTGACCAACTACTGCGTGCTGGCCGCGCACAAAACCATGCCGGTGCCGATGGAGATCCTGACCTCCGATCCGGAGCTGAACCTGCGCGGCTACCTCTGCCCGGCCCACGTCAGCACCGTGATCGGCGGCAACGCCTACAAGCCGCTGGCGGAGAAGTACCGGATTCCCTGCGTCGTGACCGGATTCGAACCTGCCGACGTGATGCAGGGGATCGAGATGCTGCTGGCCCAGGTTCTGGCGGGCGAGAGCCGCGTTGAGATCCAGTACAGCCGGGCGGTCAGCTGGGAGGGCAACCCCAAGGCACAGCGGATTCTGGAGCTGGTTTTCGAGCCGTGCGACGCGGTCTGGCGCGGCTTGGGCAATATCCCCGGCAGCGGTCTGGCCATCCGTCCGGAACTGGCTGCCTTCGATGCCGAAGCGGTGCTAAAAATTGAAGCGGTTGAAGAGCTGGAAAATCCGGCCTGCCGTTGCGGCGAGGTCCTCAAGGGCAAGCTGTCCCCCTTCGACTGCCCGCTCTTCGATACGGTCTGCACACCGGAAGCCCCGGTCGGCGCCTGCATGGTATCCAGTGAGGGCACCTGCGCCGCCGCCTACAAATACGGGAGATGACACCATGATCAAGATGCAGGAATTACGCGAGCATTACCGCTTCACCGATGATGACGCAGAATTGCTGAAATCGCTCCAGCCATTGGCCATCGAAAACCAGGAAAAGTTTTCGCTGGCATTTTATGACTATCTCTACGGACTGCCGGAAACAGCCGCGATCCTCAACCACAGCAACCGCGAACGTCTGCGCGAGATGCACGGCACCTGGTTCATATCGCTCTTCAGCGGCATCTACGACAACCACTACCTGAACCACCTGATCCGTATCGGCCATGCCCATGTCAAGGTCGGCCTGGACGTGCACTTCGTCAATGCCGCCATGAACCAGATCCGGCATTTCCTGCTGAACCTGATCGACGGCAACTACTCCGACCGCGAGCATCGCCGCCTGCTGCGCGAAGCGGTCGAAAAGATCCTCGACATGAACCTGGATGTGATGAGCACATCCTACCGCGAGGAAGAGCTGAAAAAGGTTTTCCTGTCGCGCAAGCTCGACTCGTTCCTGATCAAGGCCACCGAGCGCTTCACCCACGGCCTGAACCTGGTGCTGGTGCTGGCCCTGGCGGTGGTGTCGATAGCAATCGTGGCCATGTTCGGCTGGGACATGGCGCATGTCTTCAGGGGAGACGTGGAAAAGGGTGTTTTCACCGCGCTCGGTTCGCTGCTGATCCTCTGGATGATGATCGAGCTGCTTGACAACGAGATCAAGAACCTTAAAGGTGGCCGCTTCAGCATCCTGGTATTCATCGGAGTGGTGATCGTCGCCATTATCCGAGAGATCCTGATCTCGACCCTGCGACACGACGACCTGAAGAAGCAGGCTTTCCTGGCGGCAACGCTGCTGATCCTGGGCATCGTCTACTACCTGGTTTCGCTTGTGCAGAGGGATCAGCCGAAGATATGAATAACAGCGGGCAGCGGACAGCGGGCAGTGGACAGGAAATTAAGAAACGTGGCCAAAGGATTGCATTTTGATCCCCGGAATTCACATGCTGGTC
>MGZK01000062.1 GCA_001802125.1 Geobacteraceae bacterium GWC2_55_20 | reverse complement strand
GGCACATCAGGTTCCGCAGCAACGCAGACCTGTCATGACACGGCCACGGCCGGAGGCACAACCTTCAACCAGACTTCGCAGCAATGGAACACAAAGTCGCTCTGGTAATAACGTTATTGCCAGTCAGACAATAAAAATGTATAGATAGACAAATGCTTATATGCACGATGAAGCGTGCGGAAAGGAGATGAACAAATGAAAAAACGTACTTACATTAAGCCTCGTGTAGTTGGTTCCGCTAACGTTCATCCTTGCTAATATCGGTAGTATGAGGGTAGGGCACAGTGCCTTACCCTCTTTTTTTCTGGTTTATTGATTACTATGTTCTGATAATAAATTTCATAAGCCTTCTCACCGCAATCCGGATGAAGGTTTTTTTATTTTTAAAGACACGATGCATTTCAACTTCAATCTGATTGGAATCAATATATGTATCGACTAATCTTGCTTGTTGTTTTCAGCACAATTGTATTCACCGGTCAATGCTGGTCCGCCGAAGGGATCATTAAAGGTCGTCTGATTGCATTTGACGGGAAGCCATTGTCGAATGGTCAGGTATTTTTCTTCAACACTATCAGTGAACTTCAAAAACCGGTTATTGGAAAATACTGGCGTGTACCGGATGCAGTCGAACGTTTGGACGCAAAGGGTGGTTTTGCCATTCAGTTGGAGGAAGGCGTCTATTATCTCGGAGCAATCAAACGGCTTAATCCAAAAACATTGGGCCCCCCTCAGGAAGGTGACCTGTTTCTGCCTATCCATGACAAGCGCGGAAAGTACAGAAAAATCAAGGTTAAAGCCGATGTTGTTACTGACCTGGGTACACTTGGCGGAATACGGCGCTACAGCACAAAGGTGAAGGCGTATAAAGGGAAAGTTACCGCAATCGAAGGTCAAATCACAACGGAAGATGGGTCTCCAGTTGAGGGCCTGTCGGTGTTTGCCTATCTTGACCCCTCCATGACTGGACATCCGCAATTTGTTTCGGAGCCGTCGAATATAAACGGCCAGTATCGTCTTCTGGTTGATACCTCCAGAACTTTCTACCTCAAAGTCAGGAGTGGTTATGCCGGCGGTACTCCGCAGGCCGGTGCATTGCTTGGTGTCTATGGAGGCGCCGACAACCCGGCAATGGTCACTACAAAAGAGGGTACTTTTGTGCGTAAAATAGATATCGTTGTCATGCCTTTTTCCGGAAGCGGTAAACCGGGAGGGTAGATAGTCATCGGCAATGATCATGTGCCAGTGTTGCCGCTTCTGAAACGGTCCTTCTCTATTCAGGACGTATGTTAATTCAACCTTCGCATTCGTGGATATCCACGCATTGACTGCTTAGCGCTGTAACTGCGCGTTACAAGGGTTAATTGTAATGACATATGGTGAAAATCTTAAATCAGGTGCGCTGCTGCCATCAGCGAGTGTGCTGAAGTATGGTTCTGTTCTGTCGGCCATTGCAGCGTTGCTTGTTTTCTTTACATCACTCGATAACCAGTTTGTCGCGCTCGACGATTACGAATATATCATCAATAACAGGAATATAGATGTGCTGGATTGGAGTACGGTCTGTTGGGCATTTACATCCCATTACAACGGTAACTGGCATCCGCTGACAATGCTTTCCTATGCGTTCGACCGCCATCTTTGGGGTCTTGACCCGACAGGGTATCATCTGGTGAATATACTGATTCACAGCCTTGTCGTTTTTGTAGTTTGCCATCTGTTTTCTGAACTGCTGCAATTATCACGCGCTCAAAGCCCTGATAATTCCGGTAAGTCGATCGGTGTTGTCATCGGAAGCATTATCGGTGCGCTGTTTTTCGGTCTTCATCCGTTGCGGGTGGAATCGGTCGTCTGGGTCAGCGAACGCAAGGATGTGCTGTGCCTGCTGTTCATGACCGCTGCGACGTGGTGTTATTTGCGCTACGCGCGCCAGGTGCGAATCGGTGAATTAATCCCGTTCTGGCGTATCGGCAGCTATTGGGCCGCTCTGGTATTGGCAGCCTTGGCCACGCTCAGCAAGCCTACCGCCGTCAGCATGCCGTTTATCCTCTGTATCCTTGATTGGTATCCTCTCGGTCGCTGGAGAAAACTGGATGAATTTATGCGATCTTGTACAGACAAGATTCCATTTTTATTACTTTCCCTGATTCTTTCGATTCAAACCATGCTTGCCCAGCAGGTCGCGATGAAGCCTTTTGACGAGATTGATCTTATGTCAAGACTGCTGGTCGCCTGCAAGGCCCTCTTTTTTTATCCGGCAAAGACTCTCTGGCCATCCGACCTGACCGCTTTTTATGTCCACCCGGGTAATGTCGCATCTGTTGCTCCCGGTGAGTATCTGGTTTATGCGGTTCTTGCCGCCGTGCTTGTGCTGAGTGCTGTTGCAACCGTCAGACGCCGCAAGTTCTGGACAGCACTTGTTTGCTTTTATCTGGTGACGCTTGCGCCGATGTTGGGAATTGTCCAAGTTGGCGGCCAATGGGTTGCCGACCGTTACAGTTACCTTCCGGCACTTGCTTTTTCACTGCTGTTAGGCGGTGGCATTGCCTGGATGCTCGAGATGTTCCACTCAAAAAGAACTGCCGGTTATTCCTTTGTTTGTCTGACACTTGTCATTTTTCAGCTCTTGATCTATACCTTTATTACGCTATGTCAGATTCCTGTCTGGAATACTACCGAAACGCTTGCCACCAGAATCATCGATTTGCAGCCCCACCGTACTGGCGCAGTCTATTATGCCCGGGCCGTTTACAGAAATTATGCCGGCAATTATCAGAATGCTCTGGAGGATATCGGTGAGGCGATGAAGATCGCGCTCCGACAAAATCGTCGTGAAGTATTTGCCAATATTGCTTTTGAGCATGCCCTGATTCTTAAAAATATGAGGCGTATGGCCGAGGCGCTGGCCATTGCCGAATGGGGCATGCAAACCTCGCTTGAATCGCCCTCTACTGATGCGCTTGCATTGTATGAAGAGCTCAAGCGTTTCGGTGTTACAAGTCATTCCGTACAATAGATGTTTGAGTTTAACGCTTTAAATCCCGTATAATTAAAGCATGGAGGAATCATGATCAGACTTTCCGTACTCACTGCCCTCTTGACTGCAGTAATGTGGCAGTCGGCTATTGCTGAAAATCTTCCTGCAGAGGCACAGCGGATGCTCGACGATCTCGGGGCTCCCGTTGCTCAGCAGAAGAACAACGGCAAAACATTCCGCTGCCTCTATGGCGGCCAGAAGACAGTGACTGTTTCTCCGCTGGCTGATGCAACCCTGTTCAGTGGCGATTATAACAACTGTCGCGAGGCCGGTTCCACCCGCGATGGCTATTATGAGGTAATTGTCCAGGACTGGAAGATTGTCGGCCAGTCGTCAAAGCGCTCGATAAACGGAGAATTGCAGGATGCCGTCCGATCCGGCGACATCAAGCAGTCCCGCTTGTTGATCGCCAAAGGTGCAGATGTAAATTATGCCGAATCGATATCCCTGGTTGGTGGCGGCGATGTTGATGGATGGACGCCTCTGATGTCTGCGGCGATGACCGGAAATGCCGAAATGGTCAAACTTTTGTTGAAAGCCGGATCATGGATAAATTGCATGAACAGTCGCGCGGTCGGTTCTCTCTGGCTCTCGGCAGGTAGTGGTTCGCTTGAAACGGTAAAACTGCTGGTGGCCGCCAAGGCCTACGTCAATAACAGCAATTACGAGGATGTTACGCCGTTAATGTCGGCTGCGATGAACGGACACTACCAGGTGGCGAAGTATTTGCTTAAAGCAGGAGCCGATATTAACCGTGTCCACAAGGATGGTGACAGTGCGCTGATGTTTGCACTGGCCAACAGGCACACTGATATCGCCGTGCTTTTGATTGATTCCGGAGCCGACATCAATATCCGCAACCGCTTCGGAGTTACCGCGCTGCTGATAGCAGTCGCGGAAAATAATGAAAATATGGTGCGTAAACTGATTGGGAAAAAAGCCGACCTCAATGTCAGGACCGATGGCGGCAAAACCGCGCTGGATATAGCCATCGCGGGAGGAAATGCAAACATTATCGAACTGTTAAAACAGGCTGCGTCCATATGACCAATATCATGTCTGCCGGCGCGGTTAAATTTGCTCAATCCCATAAAGTTTCCGACTATGTGGGTGATCATGGCTGAAACATTGCGAGTTAAGAGTGTATCGCTGATCATGCCGACCTACAATGAATCCGGCAATGTGTCGGACCTGATACTGGAGTCGGTCCGTTGCATCAAAAATTTCGGAGTTGACGAGGTCGAGGTGATCGTGGTCGATGACGATTCACCCGATCTGACCTGGAAGGTGGCCGCTGAAACGGTTTGCCCGGATGCCAAGTTGAAAGTGATCCGGCGGGCCGAAAATCATGGTCTGACCGCTTCGCTGAACGAGGGAATCCAGGCGGCCGGGATGGAAGTCATCGTATGGCTGGATTGTGATTTTTCCCAGCCGCCCGAACGCATACCGCAACTGCTCTACATGATCGAGCAGGGCTTCGATGTCGCGGTAAACTCGCGTTATGTGCTGGGGGGAGGAGAGTCGCGCTCGGGCAAGGGCGGGGCAATGCAGCTTTTCCTGAGCAAGCAGCTGAACCGTTTGCTGCGTCTGTTGCTGGACTCTTCGTTTTATGACTATACCAGCGGTTTTGTCGCGGTTCGCAGCGATGTTGTCAAGGCTATCAGCTTGCGTGGCGATTACGGGGAGTACTTCATCGATTTCATGTATCGTGTGCTACGGGACAAGCGCTATCGCGTATGCGAACTTCCATACATCATGCGGCCACGTCGCAGCGGTCAGTCAAAGACAGGCTCAAACCTGTTCCAGTTTATCAAGCGAGGGCGCCTGTACCTCTGGACAATCCTGAAGCTGCGGCTTTTTCAGCTGCCGCGTGATTAGTAAGTTAAATGTATGTTTCATCAGAAACTTAAATGCGCATATTACTGTTGAATCCCCCATCTGAATACGCTGTCAGCGAGTATTGCGACCGCTCCGAAACACCTGGCAACGGTGTTGTCGAGGTCGAGGATTTCGGACTGTTCCCTCCCCTGGGGTTGTTGTATATCCTGGCTTCTCTCAATAAACAGTGTCCTGAACACGAAACTTTTTTTCTGGATTGTGTCGCGGAAAAAATCGGGCACCGGCAACTGCAGGAGCACATAACACGAATTCAGCCGGATCTGGTTGGCATTACCAGCTTTACCATGGCTCTGTACGATGTCTGCCTGGCCGCGCGAACCATACGTAAACACAACCCGCTGGCGCATATCTGCCTGGGTGGGCATCATCCCATCGCATTTCCCTTCGAGGCCGCGGAGCTTCCGGAATTCGACTCGATTGTAGTCGGCGAGGGGGAAGAGGCCTTTGCCGCACTGGCCCGGGCATTGGCCGCGGGTTCGGATTATACCGTCATTCCGGGTGTGTATACTAAGGTATCGATCCAGCGCCATCGGCAAGTCACGGCCAATGATCCCCGTTTTCTGACCTGTGTCATGGCGCCTCCCGCCTACATGGAAGACATCGACCTTCTGCCGCCTCCCGACCGGAGTGTAATCAGTCACCTGAAGTATCGCAGCATAGTCGGCGTTTCGGACCGTTTGGCCACGATGATCAGCAGTCGCGGTTGCCCCTGCCATTGTACCTATTGCGATGTTCCCTTCAAAAGTTACCGCCAGCGCTCAATTTCTTCGGTGGCAGACGAAATCGGCATTTGTCTGGATAGCGGGTATACGGAGGTGCATTTCTATGACGATCTTTTCAACATCACTCCCGAGCGGGTAATCGCTTTCTGCGACGAGGTCAAACGTCGAGGTTACCGTTTCCAATGGGATTTCCGGGGGCGGGTCAACAATGTCACGCGGGAATCGCTGCAGCGGGCCAGGGCGGCCGGCTGCCGGATGATCTCGTTCGGCGTGGAGACCGGCAGTGACGAAGGTTTGATGCTGCTCAAAAAGAACACCACCACCGAACAGGTCCGCAAGGTATTCCGGTGGTGCCGTGAGTTGGGCATACTGACGATTGCCGACTTCATGATCGGCCTTCCATTTGAAAAATCGGCGGATGACGTCAGGCGCAATGTGGATTTCCTGCTGGAAATAGATCCCGATTACGCCCAGTTCTCGATTCTCTCGCTGTTTCCGAATACGGAGCTTTTTGCCGAGGCCGCGCGGCGCGGTTTGATTGATCCGGCGCGCTGGAGTGATTTTGCCCGAATGCCGGCAGCCGATTTTTATGTGGACCACTGGGAAGAGTTCCTCTCATTGCCTGATTTGCTGAATCTGCAGAAAGAGTCGTACCGCAGGTTTTACATCAGGCCGCGTTACATCTGGCGCAGCCTCGTTTCAACCAGCAGCCGGCATGAACTGGCTTCGAAACTGCGTGGCGCGATGAAGCTGCTGCTGAATTAATCAAATGTTCAAAAATACCCGGAAATTGACATGACATACAAAGCCAAGTCTTATTGCCTGGACCTCCTGCTGTTCCTGTTCGCGGTTGCGATCTTCGGATCTTCCCTGCGCAATGGATTCGTCGGCGGTGACCTGATCTACTATATCGGCAACGAAATCATCAAATCGTTCGACATCGGCGCCATGCTTCTGTCGGGAGCGCTGGAAGTGGACTACTGTCCGCTGCGTGACATCAGCCTGGCGCTGGATTATCTTGTCTGGGGCGAAAACCCGTTCGGATTTCATCTTACCAACCTGCTCCTGTACGGATTATCCGTTGTTGCCGTCAAACATCTGTTTTTCGACCTGTTGCCGTTTGTGGATGGAAGCGCGGATACTGACATTGATTCGCGGAACCAGATTGCGTCTTTTCTGGCCGCACTGCTGTTTGCCGCGCTGCCGGTTCATGGCGAAGTGGTCTACGCAGTCAACAACAGGGGCGTGATTTTGACCGGGCTGTTCTTCAGCCTCTCCTGTAGCCTGTTTTTGCGCCATATGCGGCAGGAGTCCCGGATAAATATTTTCTATGCCGGCTCGCTGCTTTGTTTTGCCGCAGCGGTGCTGTCAAAAGAGTACAGCATCATTCTGCCGCTGGCGCTGGTACTTTTCTCTGTACATGGCGACCATTCGAAACGGGTTCAAAACCTCGTGTCCACCATGCCGTTTTTCCTTGTTTCCGGACTTTTGTATTTCATATTCAGATCAATCGCCGTGTCGGCCCGCTTCATCCCGCAGACATCCGAAAGTCTGCTTTCCGGGCTGGCATCGAAGACCGTCGTGGCGATTCAGATTGCCGCCTATTACATCTTCAGAATCCTGAATGCGGAAAAGTTCGGAATTTTTATCGAGCAAAGTTTCCAGGGCGTGCCGCAGGTATTGATGGTGTTCTCGCTGTTTGTGCTGGTTTTAGTATTGATCGCGGCGATCATGCTGCGCAAGCGCCTGCCCCAATTGCTTTTCGGATTCATTTTTTACCTGATCTGCCTGATTCCGGTGCTCAACTTTTTCAAAACCTATCCGGTTACCGCCGACCGATTCGCCTATCTGCCGAGCTTGGGGCTGCTTTTTGCCATAACGGCGGTATCACGGCTGCGGCAGGTCCGTCTGGCCATGGTGCCGATAATAATCCTGTCGATATTCTGGGCGGTTGTCTCAATGCAACAGACGGTGTATTGGAAGGACAATTTAACTTACTGGGAGTACATTGCCAGTATTGAACCGACTGCGGATACCTATTCCAACCTGGGCAGCGCCTATCTGAAAAATAACGACCGGGTCAAGGCGGGAGAAGCGTTCCGGAAAGCGCTTCAAAACCTACCCGCCAATGCCGGCGGCAAGGTGAGGGGGGATATCCTGTTCATGCTGGGAGACAATCCCGGCGCGATCCGGGCTTTCGAACAGGCGCTGGAGCAGAACAGGATCTCTCCGGAGAGTGCCGAAAAGCTGGACTGGCAATTTTACAACAATCTGGCCACAGCCTATAAAAATGCCGGGAACCCGGCTGCGGCGCTGCGTAATCTTGAGTTAAGCATTGCGCTCAAGCCCGGCAGCGCCGGACTGTACAATACGTTGGGGGCGCTCTACGGTGAAATGAAACAGTATGACCTGGCAATCGGAGCCTTTGAAAAGTCGATGGCGCTGGATCCGGGGTATGGTTTCGCTCCGCTCAACCTGGCAAAAACCTATCTGGTTATGGGTGACAAGGCAAAGGCAGTCAGTTATCTGAAACTGGTTCATGAACGTTTCCCGCAGTTGCGGTACGCTGCCGAGCAGTTGGAGAACAAATAAATGACAGAGATACACTAATATGGAATTGCGCAATTACCGCAACTATGTGCTGGATTCCGTGCTGCTGGTTTGCGCTGTTGCCGCAGTCTACGGACGCCTCACAGGATACAGTTTTCAAACCCACTGGGACGACAATATATATATCCTGAATAATCCGGCCGCCCACGGCTTCAGTTGGGAGCATGTCAGGACCGTTTTTGATGTGACGGCTGTGAGTATAGGCCAGTACAACCCGCTTTCCATGCTCTCATTCATGCTTGATTTTACTCTGTGGGGTGGATTAAATCCGGAAGGCTATCATCTTAGCAATATCGTAATCCACACACTGAACGGTCTGCTGGTGTATCGCCTGCTGATACGACTGCATGGCGAGCGTTTGCTGGCGTTGGTTGCCACGGCAGTATTCCTGTTACACCCGGTACAGGTTGAATCGGTTGCCTGGATAGCTGAGCGTAAAGGTTTGCTGTCACTATTTTTCATGCTGATTTCCTGGGAGTTTTACTGTCGCTATCGGGATGAGGATGATGGAAATGGCCGACTGGCGTATTCGGTATCTCTGGTTACCTACCTGCTCTCCCTGATGGCCAAGACGGCCAGTGTCGTTCTGCCGCTTTTACTGCTCCTGTTTGACTGGTGTTTTGAAAAACAGGGCCGTCGGGTAAAGCTGTTGGATAAAGTGCCGTATTTTGTCGCTGCCGGCATATTCTCGGCAATCGAAATCTTCTCGGAAATGCCTCAACAGGGCGGTGCACTGGTTGGCTATCACGGCGGCAGTCCGTTGGCAACCTTCTACACCATGCTGACGGTTTTCTGTCGCTATCTGATGTTGCTGGTCTGGCCGGCAGGTCTGAATATTGAACACTTGCCACCCATATACCGCTCACCGGAGATTATGGTAATAGGGGCTGCACTCCTGCTGGCAGTTTTGGCTTTTGCCGGCTATCGCCTGTTCAAGTACAACCGGACGATAGGATTTTGGGTAATGTTTTTCTGGGTCGGACTATTGCCTGTTTCCCAGATCGTTCCGCTGATACTGATGATGTACGAACATTACCTCTATATGCCGATTATCGGTGTCGGCGCCCTGGTCGGGTATGGCGCTACCCGTATGCGTGACAGGCTCGGAAGCCGTCGCGCCCTGCTGCTGTACTCCGGACTTGCCCTGTGGCTGCTGGCTTTGTCGGTTACTTCCCATCAGCGGACGGCGGTCTGGAAGGATTCGCTGACCCTGTTCGGAGATGCCGCCACCAAGTCACCAGGTGGTTTCCGGGTATGGGAAGTGCTTGGTGAGGCGAATTACTTCTTCGGCAATATGCAAGCCTCCAGAACCGCACTGGAAAACAGTCTCAAGTTGAAACAGGATAATACCGATGTCCTCTGGGCCTTGGGCAAGCTTCTCACTGAACAGGGTGAACTGGACAGGGGTTATGATTATCTTCAGAAACTTTTTGCAGTGAATCCGAAATATGTGATGGGTTGGGCTACGTTGGGCGATAACTACCTGGCCAGGGGGAATTACGGTAAGGCGAAAGAGATGTACAACAAGGCCTATTCTCTTCAGCCAGAAGCACTGCAGGTGCTGATGTCGCTTGGCAAGCTGGCCATTCTGGAAAAACATTTTGATGAAGCCCGTGGTTATTTCAACCGGATCGAAGCCGACCAACGAAAATGGAATCTGGCGGAAAATGCTTATCAGATGGTGCGCACCGAATCACTGGCCGGCCGAACGGATCAGGCGCTGGAGTGGCTGGAGAAGGCGCTTTATCGGGGTTATAAGGATTACTACGCGCTTAATACGAATATGGAGCTGGCAACCGTCTGGAACAATCCGCGCTTCGCCTATCTGATGTTGCAGTACTTTCCGGAAGAGGAAAAATCGCGGTGAATCTCTTGGCTATACAGGTAATGCTCGGTGTTTTCCCGCCCCGGCGGTTTAGCGGGTTATGAATAAATACCACGACAACATAACCTTCAAGATCGCTTTCGGCGTTGCTCTGACCTGTCTACTGGTATATCTGCCTGCTCTCTCCTGCGATTTCATCAACTGGGATGATCCCGATTACATAATTAACAACCCGGCCATCCGGATACTGGACCTGCAGTTTGTCCGCGAGGCGTTCACCACATCATACATGGGCTGGTGGATGCCTCTGACCTGGATTTCATTTGCAATAGATTATTACTTCTGGGAACTGAACCCGATTGGCTATCATCTGACCAATATATTGCTTCATGCAGCAAATGCAGGATTGGTGGTGCTGGTTGCCGACTGCCTGTTGTCCCAATGGTATCGGGTGAGAGGGCATGCGGGCGGGGATAATGCCCCCATTCCTGGTCATCCCATGACAAGGGATGGGTGGGAGGGGGCGATATACCCTGTCACGTTGATGCTCGCAGGCATGTTGTGGGCGCTACACCCTTTGCGTGTGGAATCCGTGGCCTGGGTTACCGAGCGTAAGGATGTGCTGAACGGTCTCTTCTCTATAGCCACGATGCTCTGCTACCTGCAGTACGTACGGGTCAAAGATGGAAGTCATCTCACCGGGGCGGCGATCCGCGGCTACATTCTTTCATTGGTGTTTTTGCTGCTTTCACTGATGTCAAAGCCGGTCAGCGTGGTCATTCCAGCCATGATGCTGGTGGCTGACTGGTACCCGCTGGGACGCTTTCGCAGGGAAAGGGCGCTTACGCTACTGGTCGAGAAACTTCCCTTTGCGGCTCTGGTTGTGCTGGTTTCGGCTGCAACGATTTATTTTGCCTCCGGAAACCAGATCCTGGTGTCATATGAAGACCTTCCCTTATCCAGTCGGTTCCTGCTGGCAGGCAATTCACTGTTCGAGTACTTGCGACTAACCCTCTACCCGGTTGGAATCATTCATATCTATCTGTTGCCGTGGCCCTTCCCGGACTCCTACACGGTCAAGGCCCTGCTGGTGGTGTTTTTCAGCTGCATCTGCGTATGGCAGTGCCGGAGAAATCCCTGGCTTCCAGCAACCTGGCTGGCCTTCATACTGCCACTTGTGCCGGTGCTAGGTTTCTTCCAGAACGGGGCCCAGTCCCATGCCGCGCGTTTCACCTATCTCTCGGGTGTGTCCATTAGCATCTGTGCGGCAACCCTGCCGGCGGTCCTGTACGGTTATACCGCAAAGTCCGGATTCCGTGTCCCGCGCGTCCTGCTGGGCGTTCTCGTTGGAGTGCCTGTGCTGGTCTTCATCGCAATTACTCTGCGGCATATCTCTGCCTGGAAGAATCCCGAGACACTCTGGTCGAGAGCTATTGCCATCCGTCCGGTCGGGAGGGCGTATTATCTGCGGGCCGATTATTTCCTGGAGAAGGGAAGGTACCTTGAAGCCGTCGACGATCTGCAGATGTCGATCAAGCTGGGCAAACAGGCCGGTTTTCCCGAGATATTCAACCTGCATGCGCTGCGTGGGGATGCATTCAACAGGATCGGGCGCTACGCGGAAGCTGTGGAAGAGTTTACACAGGCGATCTCATTGTATCCCTTTCCGGATTATTTCTATCACCGAGGCCTGGCATTACAGGGGCTTGGCAGGAGCAGGGACGCTGAAACGGATTTTCTGAAGGCCGGCAACCATAGGGGAGCGATTGAATGGCGGAAAAAGTTATAAGATGACTCCCGCAACCTCCAAAAATATCTCGTCGCTGTCGGTGGTAATTCCGGCCTTCAACGAGAAAGAGGCTCTGCGCGACGCGCTCGCGGAGGCGATTGCCGCATTGGGGCATTTTGGATCTCTGCTGGAGGTTATCGTTGTCGATGACGGCAGTGATGACGGGACTGCCGCGCTGCTTGGCGAACTGACCGCAGTCGAGCCGCGGATCAGGTATGTGAGCCATCCGCGGAATCTTGGCAAGGGCAGGGCTCTGCTGACAGGGTTGGCCGCCACCTCCTTCGAGTGGATACTGTTCATCGATGCCGACCTCCAGATTCCGGTGTCGGAATTCGATACGTTCGAGGCGGCATCAGCCGAAGCGGACACTGTCATCGGCTATCGCCGGGATAAACGTTATACACTGCGCAGAAGGGCGCTGAGCCGGCTCTACCGGGGAATAGTCAGGATTCTTTTCGGGTTGCGCATCAGGGACGTAGGTTGTCCTTTCAAGCTGTTCCGGGGCAGGCTCCTGAAGTCTATTCATTTCACGACGAACGGTTTTGGCATCGACGTGGAACTGTTATGGCGACTTTCGCAGCTGGATGCCAGGATCAGGGAACTCCCGGTGGAGTCGCTGCCAAGGCGCACGGGTGTCTCGAAGGTTACAATACTTGGCCTGGCTGGCTGTGTGCGGGAGTTGCTGCAGTTGCGGCTGCGCTGAATTCTAATGATTGGAAACTCGTGTGGATATGGTGCGTAACAAGATCATGCAGTTCCTGATGCCGGTGGCGCTCTTCATCGGAATATTTTCGGCACTCGTTGCAACCATCGATGATTACGGGATAGTCTGGGACGAAAAGTGCTACATCGAAAACGCACGATCGATCGAGCACTGGTTTGCCGATGTTCCAGTCAACGGTTCCCGTTTCAACTATGAATCCCTGAACGCTCACTGGAACAGCCAGTGGCGTGATGATCTGAACGGCAACGTGCACCCGCCGTTCATCAAGCTGTCGGCGATCGCCTTCCGCCATCTTCTCGGCACGACTCTGTTTGACAACATCGTATACCAGTACCGGGTATCCACCGCCTTCTGGGCTGCGCTGCTGGTTGCTACCATCTTCCTGGTCATCAGGAGGTATACCGGCAGCACGCTTTGGGGGCTGCTGGGCGGATTGTCCTTTATAACCATTCCCCGTTTTTTTGCCCATGCCCATTTTTATGCCACCGACATGATGATCAGCGCGATCGGGTTTGCCGCTCTGGCCGTTTTCATGCTAGCATCCCGTTCGTGGGTCAGGATCCTGCTCGGCGGAGCCCTTTTCGGGGCGGCGCTGGCAACCAAGTTCACCGGTATTCTGGCAATCGGAATAGTTTTCCCGATGATACTGATCGCTCCGGAACGTGGCCGTTTCCTGCGTGAATACACCCTGCTGCTGATCGTTTCGTGCGCCTTCTTTGTCCTGTTCAATTTCCCGATGCTGTTCAATCCCCAGCGGGAACTTGCGATGTATTTCTCATCGTTTCTGAATCGGGAAAAAATCATTCCGATAACTACGCTTTATTTCGGTACAAACTACGATTTCCGGCTTCCCTTTCACCATCCCTGGGTCATGCTTGGCATTACAATACCAGCTGTGGTTGCCGCAACAGCCTTGATCGGTCTGGTTGCCGCTGCATTCGGATTTGTCCGCAGGCGGGATCCTTATTCATTTTTCTGTCTGGCCCCCTTTCTGCTGCTGATGGCAGTCTACATGCTTCCTTCGACTCCGAAACATGATGGCATCAGACTGTTCAGCAGCGTCTGGCCGTTCGTGATCCTGCTGAGCATTCTGGGCTGTCGATGGCTTAGCTTCCTTTCCTGGCGGAAGATCAATGCCGGCCTGCTGGTCTGTTGTGCCGGACTTGTGCTGACGGTCATCGAGCTGAAGCAGTATCATCCCCATCAGCTCAGCTACTACAATCAGTTCATCGGAGGTGCAAAAGGGGCTCAGGAGAAGGGGTTCATCATTTCCTACTGGTACGAAGCATTTAACAGGGATTTTTTCAGGAGGGTCGGGCAGGTTACCGGGGACAGCGATCTCGGAATCTATTCCTATCCGAATGACAAGATCGTCAACTGGAATCAGGCCTATGGGCTCATCTCATCCAAGCTGCGCCCGATGCTGCAGGACGAGGAATACACCTATATTCTGGTTTTGAACCGTGTGCTGACCCCGGAAATGCTTGCCTATCTGGGACGATGCAAACTGCTGCTGAAGCTTGAAACCAGGGACGGCGCGATGATCGGCGGCTTGTATCAGAACAGGTGAGGTGGTCAGCGCCCGGTCAGACGGCTGTAAATCGCCTGTGACGCCACCCGGTTGCCGCGTGGATTCCAGTGCATTCCGTGGCGGTAGTAGGTGCGCAGCCACTCTTTTTTGAAATCGGTCGCCAGGTCGTGGCACCTGATTCCCAGGTTTGCGCAGATGTCGGCTATGGCAGTCTGGTAGGGGGGGGCTCCATCCAGTTTTTCAATTTCCCGCTTGGATGGTATCAAAAATATGGTCAGTTCCGCTTTTCTGGCGGTGGCTTCTTTTTTCAGCTCTCCCAGCAGATGCCGAGTCAGTGTCAGATCGTTGCCGGCTGGAAGAGGCGGGAACGGTTCCCGGGTTTCGCGACCCTGGCGGTGCAGGAATAACCGGTAAGCCATGTCGTGAACAAGGTGTGAACGGAGAAAAAACTCGATGCCCCGGGACTTCCACGACTCGACAAATTTTTCCGGAGGTGGCGGGGTCGCCCAGCTGTCCAGCATCGGGACGGGAACCCCGCGCAGGACCAGCTGGCCGTCAATCAGCTGAAAGATCGGTTTGGGCTTGCCGGAACCGTAGTCGGAATTGTTGTCATCCACGTCGTTTTCACTCATCATCAGGACCACATGCCTGATCGGGCCGGGATGGTTCCAGCCGGCAAAGGTGAGCAGGGACTGGTCGGTGCCGTAACCACGGTGGGACAGGTTGTGGATGTCGAACTCCGGAAGCATGTTTCTCAGGCGGTTGACGAACATCTCTTCAAAGTTGACTTCGTAGCCCCAGGTGAATGAATCACCTAAAAACACGATGGCCGGTTTAGCCCGGTCCGCTGCTGCGTGTTCGATGTCCCTGAAACCGAGCGAGTTGTTTTTCAGCCACGTTCTGCTGTTGTTTGTGATAAATTCCGCCTGGGCTGACGGCACTCCCTTCCATCCCAACAGCTGATCATACCCGGAGAGGTTGCCGTACTCACTGTGATTTGATTCGTTTTGCGAAATATATGGAAAAGGGTCGATAAGGCGATAGCCGGCCTCGATGGCCAGCAGGCACAGCAGCAGTGAACCAAGCGCCAGCGCCGTATTGGCAGCGAACGTGTGAGTCCGGTTTCGGGTGTTGATGGGGGAAGTCGTATTGAAAAAAAGCATATTCACTCTCGTAATGCTGGTCATGGTAGCCGCTGTCATTGGCGGTGCGTGGAGTCTGGCGAGAAAGTATATCAATCGTGGAGAAGACCTCAACAAAAAAGCGTGGGAGTCTTCCTACCTGGAACGGGGGCTGCCGGTTCCTGAGTCGGGACCGCGCGAGGGCTACTGGGGGGCACGGCTGGGTGAAAAGGTGCGGGACGGGAGAACTGTCTGGCGTGAACCTGAGATTCACCTTGCCGGTCTGATCGACATCGACGGTCTTGGCCGGCAATATTACCGGAGTGCAGGAGAGGTCAAATACCGGATTCTGATCATGGGGGGCAGCGTTGCATCCGGCGCCAATGCATCCGGAATCCCGGCCACTTATTTTAGCGTGATCGGTGACGAACTAGAGCGTCGCGGTCTGCCGGTTGAAATTGTCATAGTCGCCGCCGGCGCCTGGAAGTCATCCCAGGAGCTGCAGGCGCTGGAGCCGAATCTGCAGACGTTGCGCCCGGATCTGGTGGTTTTCCTGAACGGCCTGAACGACCTGACCAATGGCTCAACGTCACTAACACTGTATGGAGAACCGACAGCGACCCAAGACGGTTCGCCCTGGTCGGTGCTCTATCATGCCCATGATTATCAACAACGGGTCTCTGATTATCTCTCCAATATAACTGCTGCCCGGAAAATGACGGTTGCCGGTGGAGCGAGCTTGCTGGTGGCGCTGCAGCCATCACTCACCGAGCGCTCACGAAGGACGCCGATTGAAGAGCGGCTCCTGGAACTTACGCTGGAATCGCACGCCCCTGATGCTCTTGCGACCAGCTATGGCGCCATCAGAAAAAGCCTGGCCGGAATGACCCGCTCAGGAAATTTCTCCTTTCTGGATTGTTCCAGAGTTCTTGATACCGAGAAGGAAACGGTTTTTACCGATATTTGGCATTTTACCGATTTTGGCCATCGGGCGCTTGGTCTGTTCATGGCTGATAAAATCGCCGGAATCCTGAAAAATAGAGTCGATACGGGCAAGGACCGCTCCAATCAGACCTCGGCCGACGGAAGAAGGCATTAATGCTTTGCAGAGCTTTTGACAGCATATTTCGATTAAGACGTCACCTGCTGATCCTGGTTGCTGTCTCGCTCCTGGCTGGTATATTCGCATACCGGTACTGCGAATTCAGCCCACTTACCCTGGTGCTTGAGGCGAAAACCCTGCGGAAGGGTGTAGGAACAGTGACCGTTGAACAGGGTGGTTCGCGCGGCAGTGTCACACGGACGTTCGAGATTCAGGACGATCAGGGCCAGAAAACAATGTATCTGGTTGAACTGCCCGCCGGCAGTCTCAAGTCTGTTAAAGTTGCTCCACTCGCGCCTTCCGGGCAGTTTTCGCTGGACCGGATCATTCTTTCGAACGACGCGACCGTATACTCCTGGGATGAATGGGGACAGTGCTCACGGCGGACTTTGCGGCAGGGTGTGCTGACACGCGAAGCCTGTGATGCCGATTCTCCGGTATTGGCAGCAACCGCAGATTCTTCGGTCGTAATTTCGTCACTATCGCTGGCAGAATCGGGGAAGTCCCAGCCGGCCAGGTTTATGGTAGCTCTTGTGGCCGCTCTCGGTGTATTCGGAGGGGGATTCTGGCTGTTCAGGCCGAATAGGGGCAGCTCCTCAGGCGGCGTTGTGCGGAGCTTTGCAGTCAGGTCCGCATGGCTTGTTCTGGTAATGCTCTACGCTTACCAACTGTACCTGGTCAACAGGTATGCTGTGGATCTTCCTTACGAGGATGAATGGGACTATTTCAAAGCATCCGCCCTGTCGCAGGAGTTCTCCTGGAGCTGGCTGCTCGCTTTTCATAATGAGCATCGGATCGTGCTGACAAAACTGCTGGCCTGGGTGAACCTGAAGTTCTTCGGACTTGATTTCGCACTTCAGAAAATTCTGAACATGATCTTATTTGGTGGTTTGCTGGTGGTGCTGGTCAGGTTCAAGGACAGTGTCGTTGGGCGGGACAGTTTCCCGATCTTCCCGTTGTTTCTTGTATTTTTGCTCTCTCCGATTGCCCGTGAAAACCACCTCTGGGCGTTTCAGTCCCAGTTTCACCTGGTGCTGCTGTTTTCAGTGGCGGCCCTGATCACTGCCTACAACCTGAAGATTGACTGTTCGTCGGCCTGGGGAACGGGACTGCTGATGTTGCTGGCCATGTATACGTTCTCTGCGGGAGCGGTCTTTGCCGTTGTTTACCTGTCCTGTATTTCGGTCTACGTGCTGTCAGGCATTGCCCGGGGCGAGGTTGGACTTGGTGCAGGCCGGCGCTTTCTGTTGATTGTCGGTTCGCTGACCGCAGTCGGGATGCTGCTGCTGTTCCATGGTTATGTGACCCCGCCCTGGCCGCCGCCCAGGCTGTACCCGACAAATTTCCGGTTCTGGGACTATTATATGAACATTATCAGTTTCGGGTTTGGCTTCAGCACTGTCAGCATACTGCCCGGTATAGTCTGTCTGCTTTGGGTGCTCTGCCCGCCGATTCTGCTGTTATGGCGGAGGGAGACGCGCTGGCAGCCCGCAACCTGGCAGATCGTTACCGCGCTTCTTTCGATTCTGGCGGTCCTTGCCGCAATCAGCATGGGGCGTGGCAATTTCGGGGAACCGAAAACATCCCGTTATGCCGAAATCGGATTCATGCTGATACCCTATGCAGCGCTGGCGTGGTGGCTGGTGGTCAAGGACGGCGGCCGCTGGAAGATCGTGCCGGTCTTTTTGTGGTTTTTTTGCTTCGCCGGTTATTTCAACGACTGGTCAGCCGATAAATATGCTGAAGCTAAACAGATTGACCTGTATAACCTTGAATGCGTCGAAGGTTATTTCACCGGTATCGGCGACGGGGTTTGCCAGGGGAGAACCACTCCTCAGGATCTGGACAGGGCAAAAGCGATGGGCGCCAGGTTTACGCGACAGTTCAACTCGAACAGGGATGGAGGTCTGTAGGTTTGCCACTCAAGCGAAATATAATTCTGGTAACCGGTTCGTCCGGGCTGACCGGCTCCGAAGTCGTGACCTATTTCCATCAGCAGGGCTTTACGGTCCACGGGATCGACAACAACCAGCGGGCTGCCTTTTTCGGGCCACAGGGGGACACGGGCTGGATGACCGGGAGGCTGTTGTCCACGCTGCCAGGCTTCAGGCATCACGCGCTGGATATCCGTGACCGCCAGGGTGTTTTGTCGTTGCTGAAGACGCTTAAACCTTCCGGGATTATCCACACCGCTGCCCAGCCATCCCACGATCGTGCGGCTGCGATCCCGTTTGACGATTTCGACACCAATGCGGTCGGCACCCTGAATCTGTTGGAGGCGGCTCGCCAAGCCTGTCCGGAGGCGCCGTTCATCCATATGTCCACCAACAAGGTCTACGGTGACCTGCCCAACCGCATTGCCATCAGGGAACTTGAAACGCGCTGGGAGTATGACGATCCGGCTTATTCAAACGGCATTGCCGAAAATTTATCGGTTGACCAGTCCATGCACTCTTTGTTTGGAGCCTCCAAGCTTGCGTCTGATATCATGGTGCAGGAATATGGCCGCTATTTCAACATGCCTACCTGCTGCCTGCGCGGTGGCTGTATTACCGGCCCGAATCATTCCGGTGTCGAGTTGCACGGTTTTTTGAACTATCTGGTCAGATGCAATCTGGAAGGCCGTGAATATTCTGTCTTCGGCTACAAGGGAAAGCAGGTGAGAGACAACATTCACGCGCGGGATGTTGCTAGCTTCATCCATGCTTTCTATCGGTCACCCCGTAGTGGCGAGGTCTATAACTTGGGTGGCGGCAAGGCCAACTCCTGTTCAATTATGGAGGCATTTTCGCTGGTAGAGGAGTTGAGCGGGCGGAAACAGTCGTATTGCTACACGGAACAGAACCGGGCCGGCGACCATATCTGCTATTACAGCGACCTCTCCAAGATCAGGTCGCATTATCCCCAGTGGACCATTACCAGGCCATTGCGCGAGACAATCGCGGAGATGGTGGCCTCCGTGGCGAAAACGGCATGCTCGAAAAACCAGCCATAGGAAAATCCTGGATAGTAAAACTCCTGCTACTGCTGCTGTCAGTATCAGCAGGTGTTTTTGTATTCTCGACAAGCGCCTGCAAAAGGGCAACTCTCAATATTGATGCGACTTCGTTGGAAAAAGCGACCGGTACGGTTTTTTTTGAAGGGGGATCCAATCGCGGCTCCTCCAGCCGAACGTTCGAAATCAATGAATATCCCGGCGATCAGGGGTTGAAGAAGCTCTATGTGATCGAACTGCCGGCCGTCGGGCTGAAGTCTCTTCGCATTGTTCCAGGCATACCCGGGGGAGCCTGGGGCGTGGAAAGAATCGTCCTTGCAAGCGATACGGTCAGCTACAGCTGGGATGAGCAGGGGATCTGCACGCAGCAGATAACGGCTCACGGGGGGCGAACGAAAAAAGTCTGTGATGACGGCGCGCCGACCCTCTCGTCGCCTGACGGTCTCTCGATCGCCATATCTGCGCTGCCCGCAGCGGGTTTCACAAATGCGCTTGAAACCAGAATTGTCATGTCCATGGTTTTTGCTTTTGGCACATTCCTCGTTGGAGCATGGTTGCTGAGACCAGTCGATGAAGAAATGCGATCAGCTGTTTTTCACCGCTATGCTGTTAGAATCGCATGGCTTGCCGTTGCGTTGTTTTTTGTCTTTCAACTGCATCTGGTTGTCAGGTATTCGGTCGATGTGCCGACGCTGGATGAGTGGGTTGCATATTTCAAGCAAGACGGCCTGATCAAAGGACTGACCTGGCGCTGGCTGTTCGGTTTCCAGAATGAGCACCAGATCGTATTGACAAAGCTGATGGCCTGGCTGAACCTGAAACTGTTCGGCCTGAGTTTCGTGCTGCAGAACTTGGTCAATTTTTTCATATTCGGAGGGGTGCTGGCGGCACTGGTAGCGTTCAAGAACAGGGTGACGGGCAGGGAGGCCTTTGCGCTGTTCCCGCTCTTCATGCTGTTTCTGCTGTCGCCGATCAACTATGAAAATCATCTCTGGGCCTACCAATCCCAGTTTCACTTGGCGCTGCTGTTCTCGGTGCTGATGCTGCGCCATGCCTATCGCGGCGAACTGGCGCTCAAGTCGGCAGCGGCTTTCAGTCTGTATGCGGTACTTGCAATGTACTCGTTCTCTGCCGGGGTGATCTTTGTCGCGAGCTATCTGCTGTGCGTCACGGTTTACGTCACTGCCGGCATCCGGGGGAAACGTATCGGGAGCAGGAATGGCTGGAGGTTTCTGCTGACCGTCTGCGGTCTCTGCGGGGCGGCGCTGTTCCTCTGGTCTCTCGGCTATGGAACCCACGCCGATCCCCATCCGCGGGTCTTTCCGGATGACATCCGGTTCTGGGACTTTTTTCTTAACATCGTCAGCTTCGGCTTTGGGTTTGAATCGATGCATCTGCTGCCCGGAGTAGTCTGTCTGATGCTGACGCTGCTTCCGCCGGCCTTGCTGCTTTTCAGGAAAGACACGCGTTGGCAGCCATCCACCTGGCTTGTCCTTTCCGCTGTCCTGGGAATTCTGGCTGTACTGGCCGCGATCAGCGTGGGCCGGGCCTGGGTTTATCCGCCAAAAACTTCGCGCTATGCCGAAATCGGCTTCATGCTGATTCCATACTCCGCGTTGGGATGGTGGCTGGTCATGAAGGAGGGGACACGGAGAGCTGCAGTGCTTTCATTGTTTTGGCTGTTCTGCTGTATGGCCTATTTCAACGATTGGTCCACCAAAGGCCATGCCCTCTTCAGGCAGTTCAATCTCTATAACCTCGAATATATTGAAGCCTATTATGCCGGCGCCGGAAACGGCACATATCCTGAAAATTCAGTACCGGAAGATCTGGATCGGGCACAGAAGCTTGGAGTTCGCTTTACACGGCACTTTGGCACGCCTGGCGGCTCAGGTCGTTAGGGCACATTGACGGAGCGGGGGCGCGATGTCGACTTTAATCACTGTGCGGAATATTCTCATGCAGCAAATTTTAGTTCGCCAAAGAGGGTGCGGGGCATGAAACGCATGTTCATGCTTATGATTGCATTGCTCTGGGGAGGTGCTCTGCTTCTTTCCCTGGAGCTTTATGCCGTCGTAGCCTATTTTAATGCCAGTCGTTCTGTGCAGCACTCTTCCAACTGGGATGTCCGCAGTGTCAGGGAAGCCTTTCACGGATCTCTCTGGGCTGAACCTTGGGTTGAATATCTTCCGAATGCGGAATTGTCCTATGAGGAACAGGGGAAATCCTATAGAATTTCCATCAACGCAAGCAGTTTCCGCGGGACTGACCTGGGGGACGATAACCGGTCCGGCTCGATTAGAATCGCCTGCCTGGGAGGGTCTACTACCGTTGAAGGTGATACCGACGAAAGCACCTATCCAGCCTGTCTCCAGAAGATACTTCTGGAGAAGGGCGTGCGTACATCTGTTCTCAACTGCGGAATAAGCGGCCTGAAGTCCGCTTCATATGCCCGTGTCATAAACAGGCTGGTATCAAAGAAACGTCCGGACCTTGTTGTTGAGTATAATGGAGTAAATGATATTTGCTGGAATCTGATACCGGCCTGGCGCAGACAGCTCAGCCCTTGGCAGAGATTGCTCTTGAAGTCCCGCTTCGTCAGCACCTATCTTGGTGACCGGTTTCTGCCGGACCAAGAAACAATGCGTGCAGAGATAGACCGCCATGTCGTGTCAAACCTTGCTGCCGCTGCCGAACTTTTCGAACGAAACGGCAGCAGATTCGCGGTGGCATCCTTTATCTGCCCTGACCCGAGC
Organism: Geobacteraceae bacterium GWC2_55_20; assembly: GCA_001802125.1. Taxonomy (GTDB): domain Bacteria; phylum Desulfobacterota; class Desulfuromonadia; order Geobacterales; family Pseudopelobacteraceae; genus JACRCG01. Next base: position 2,160 of record MGZK01000062.1, on the reverse strand, counting down.
CGGATGTCGACCGAAGAATATGCAAAATTTGACAGCAATATCCGCTACTGGTGGCAGTGTGAACATGTCTCATACCGCGCGTACAGCCGAATTGTTGATATATACAACGAACGCATCAAAAAAGCTTTTGCAGGGAGCAGGACCATGTATCTGCCCCTTGCCGAGAGCGGCAGCTATCCGGCCGACTATTTTCTCGATATTTGCCATATGCATGACATTGGAATTCAGGAAAAGTCCAGACGCCTTTCAGAACTCTTGATCCAGAATCTTACGAAGGTGAAAAACTGATATGTCGCCCAACACCCCATTTCAATCCAACGAAAGATCAGGAATAGCGAGCTGTTCTACGGTTCAGTTGCTGTTCATCTCAAAGGCAATCCGATGAAAGTGCTCATCACCGGAATATGTGGCTTTGTCGGTAGTACGCTGGCCAGAAACTGGCTGGATGCTGGCCGGGTCGAGATTGTTGGCTTGGATAACTTGAGCAGATGCGGCAGCGAAGAAAATCGTCTTAAACTGAACAGGCTGGGGATAAACGTAATCCATGCCGACATGCGCTGTGCATCCGATATCGAATCTGTACCACGTGCGGACTGGGTGCTGGACGCCGCCGCCAATCCGAGCGTCCTTGCCGGGACGGATGCCTCCTGCAGCAGCCGCCAAGTGGTTGAGCACAATCTGCTTGGGACCATCAATGTTCTGGAGTATTGCAAGCGCCACCGGGCCGGTTTCATCCAGCTCAGCACAAGCCGGGTATATTCCATCGCCGACTTGTCAAGGCTGCCGGTCGAGGCCGCCGGCCGTGCATTCCGTTTGTGTCCGGAAGGAGGTTTGCCTGGCGGAATAAGTGCTGCCGGGGTGAGCGAGGCGTTCAGCACGGCTCCGCCGATCTCCCTTTATGGCAGCACCAAGCTGGCATCTGAACTGCTTGCCCTGGAGTACGGTGAAATGTTCGGTTTCCCGGTCTGGATCAACCGCTGCGGTGTTCTGGCCGGAGCCGGCCAGTTCGGCAGGGCCGACCAGGGAATCTTCGCCTACTGGATCAATGCCTGGTTGCGCCGTCGCCGTCTTGCCTATACCGGGTTCGGCGGAACCGGTTTCCAGGTGCGGGACTGTCTTCATCCACGTGATCTGATCCCGCTGCTGGAAAAACAGACCGCTTCGAATGCGTCCGGTACGGAACGGGTGTTCAATCTTGGCGGCGGCAGCGACAATGCCGTATCGCTGGCGGAACTGAGCGCCTGGTGTTCTGCTCGTTTCGGCCCACATTCCGTGTCGGCCGACCTTAACGGGCGCCGCTTCGACATCCCCTGGCTGGTGCTGGATTCTTCCCTGGCCCGGGAACGATGGGGATGGTGGCCGGAGACACCGCTCACTGCGATTCTGGAGGAGATAGCTCACCATGCGGAACAGAACCCCGACTGGCTGGAGATGTCTGGAGCATGAGCATGATCGGGAAGCAGGGAGAACCTCCACGGCCTTTGCGGTTGCTTTCAGTCGTGATTCCGGCCAGAGACGAGCAGGAGAGCATCTGCGCCACGGTAGAATCGCTGCATGCCGTGCTGCTGCTCAACGCGATTCCGCACGAGATCGTCGTCGTTGACGACGGCAGCACCGATCGTACCTGGGAGCTTCTGCAGGAGTGCGCCGGGCGCCTGTCCGAGCTGAGTCCGGTGCAAAATATTGGTCCGCACGGATTCGGGCGGGCAGTCATTGCCGGGCTTGATCGGATCAACGGCGATGCCGTGGTGATCATGATGGCCGACCGGTCGGACGATCCCGACGATGTTGTGCGCTACTGGTGCGAGCTGAACAAGGGATACGACTGTGTTTTCGGCAGCCGTTTCATCAAGGGAGGCCTTACGGTCGATTACCCTGCGTTCAAGCTGGTACTGAACAGGCTCTTCAACAGCCTTCTGATGGTGTTGTTCGGCATCAGGCTGAATGATACCACCAATGCCTTCAAGGCCTATCGTCGTGAAGCTATCGATGGTTGCCGACCCTTGATCGCTCCGCACTTCAACCTGACCGTGGAACTGCCGCTGAAAGCGATCGTGCGCGGTTTCAGCTGGACTGTGATCCCTGTCAGCTGGCATAATCGCCGCAGCGGTTCGGCAAAATTCCGTATCAAGGAGATGGGCAGCCGTTACCTGTTCATCT
>MGZK01000061.1 GCA_001802125.1 Geobacteraceae bacterium GWC2_55_20 | reverse complement strand
AAACATATAACTGACAGGAGGATGTCATGAAAGCACTCGCAGCGTTAATCGCAACTTTGGCCCCCGCAACAGCATTCGCGGCATCAACACTTCACGAAGATAACAGCGGGATATTTGTCTGGGTATTCCTGGGATTCTGTGCCCTGATCGTGGTAGTACAAGTAATGCCGGCAGTGATACTGATGCTGGGATTTGCCAAGGGGTTGTCGGAAAAAATGTCTAAAAAACAGGAGGTGGTAGCCCATAAATGATACAACAAAAAACAGTCGTCAAAAGAGAGGGGTGGCTCCGATGGAACCATCCCTCTCTTTGTTTCAGGCTGTGTACACAACATCACATGGTCAGTATCATCATGCCCTTTAATATCAGCTTAAAAGGGGATATCGTCATCCTGAAAAGGGGGCTCTTCATAACTTCCCCCGCCGGAAGACTCATGGGATGAATCGCCGCCTCGGGCTCCCTCGCCTTTTGGAGATAGCATCTTCATCGTATCACCGACTATTTCGGTGGTGTAGCGGGTGTTGCCGTCACGATCCTGCCACTTGCGAGTCTGCAGCCGTCCTTCAATATAGACTGTCTTCCCCTTGGACAGGTATTGCCCGGCTGTTTCGGCAAGTTTGCTCCAAAGCACAATGTTATGCCACTCGGTTTTTTCTTCCCACTCGTTGGTTTGTTTACTCTTGAAACGTTCACTGGTTGCTATTGAGAACGTTGCCACTGCCGTGCCGGCAGGTGTATGGCGAAGCTCAGGATCCTTGCCCAGATTTCCAATTAGCATGACTTTATTCAGGCTGGCCATATATTATGCTCCTAGTGTGAAATGTTAAAAGTCGGGTTTAGTGCCCGTTTACAGCTGCTCTAAGCAGCTGGCTCGGTTTGAAGCTTAGAATCCTGCGTGCGGATATTTCAAGCGCCTGGCCGGTTTGCGGGTTTCTGCCACGTCGCGGGTTCTTGTGTTTTACCTCGAACTTGCCAAAACCGGATATCTTCAGATCCTCTCCGCTCTCAAGACAGTTTTTTACAAGGGAAAAACAGCCCTCTACCAGGTCGGAGGACTCTTTTTTCGAAAGACTGCATCGGCTGGAAACTCTCTCAATAATATCTGCTTTTGTCATACGGTTCCTCCGCTTAAATTGTACTGGACAATACACTAACATTTCCAGCAAAGCAAGTTGCACTGTGCATTCACGCAAAACAATTCGCGTCAATAATCCGACACGTTCAATCGTTTGACATTATAGCGTATCTATCCAAACGCTGCTGTGGCATCGTCGGATGCTCTCAACATAAGGGCTCAGAGTGCTTGGAGCGTGAATATGGAGTCAGTATGCTGATGGCACAAAAAATGCAATATGACGTTGCTTTGACACCAAACCAATAAGGCGGTCATCAAAAATAATCCCATGGCTAACGGTACAGTTGAAGCTATAGAGTTACGCGGATTTCGCAAAAACTCGGACATATATGTTGCGCTGGCACTGATCGGCATACTCTCGCTGATGATCATTCCGTTGCCGGCGTTCTTTCTGGATATTTTCCTGGCGGCAAATATTACTATTGCATTGGCGATTCTGATGATCTGTCTCTATACGGAGCAGCCGCTGGATTTTTCAGTATTTCCTTCTGTATTGCTTGTCACAACCCTCTTTCGGCTTGCACTCAATATCGCTTCCACACGCTTGATACTTCTTCATGGCAGCGAAGGAGCCGAGTCGGCCGGCGCGGTGATAAAGGCTTTTGGACAGTTTGTTGTCGGTGGCAACTACGTGGTTGGAACCGTCATCTTTCTGATTCTGGTTATTATCAATTTTGTAGTTATCACAAAGGGCGCCGGACGTGTCGCCGAAGTGGCCGCCCGCTTTACTCTGGATGCCATGCCGGGCAAGCAGATGGCTATCGATGCCGATCTTTCCGCGGGACTGATCACCGATAAAGAGGCTAAAGCCCGGCGAAGCAAGGTAGCGCGCGAAGCGGATTTTTACGGTTCGATGGACGGCGCCAGCAAGTTTGTACGGGGAGATGCGGTTGCCGGCATACTGATCGTAATGGTCAACATATTTGGCGGCTTGATCATTGGAGTCTGGCAGCAGGGCATGCCGCTGATGAACGCATTGAGCAACTACACCTTGCTTACTATCGGTGAGGGATTGGTTGCCCAGATTCCGGCGTTGATAATATCGACCGCCGCCGGCGTGCTGGTAACGCGGTCTGCCGATGAAAACAGTTTCGGCCAGGAGTTGACCGGGCAGTTTCTGAATTATCCCAAGGCGTTTTATGTCTCCTCGGGGGTACTGTTCCTGTTTGCACTGATCCCAGGGCTGCCGCATTTCGCCTTTCTGCTGCTTTCGGGTGTTACTTTCCTGGTTGGCAAGATGGCCCGCGAAAAAGCCCAAATTGTCGAGGATGCCGCCGCGCTGCCCGAGGCGACCGCCGGTGAGGAGTCGATTGACCAGGCGTCAAATATCCGGCCGCTGGATGTGCTTGAGCTTGAGGTCGGCTATGGCCTGGTGCCGATGGTTGATGCCGCCCAAAATGGAGAGCTGCTCGAGCGCATCCGCTCCATCCGGCGCCAGACCGCTCAAAAGATGGGTTTCGTTGTCCCTCCGATTCATATCCATGACAACCTGCAGCTAAAACCGTACGAATACAACCTGCTTATCCGTGGAGCAAGGGTTGGCGGGAGCGAGCTTACCGGGCAATACCTGGCAATGGACTCGGGAGGGGTTACCTCCAACCTGCCCGGCACACCGACCAAAGAACCGGTCTTCGGATTGCCGGCGGTCTGGATTCGCGGTGAAGAGCGCGATCTGGCCCAGGTGAACGGCTACACCGTAGTGGACAGTACAACCGTTGTTGCCACCCATATCAGCGAAATAATCAAACGCTACTCTCATGAACTGGTCGGAAGGCAGGAGATGCAGCAACTGCTTGATAATGTTGCCGTCAGCGCCCCCAAGGTTGTTGATGAACTGATACCCGGCCTGCTTAATCTCGGTACTGTACTGCGAGTAATCAAGAATCTGCTTAAAGAGGGCGTATCAGTCCGGGACATGCGGACCATACTGGAATCCCTGGCCGATTATGCTTCGCTTACCAAGGATCCGGATGTGCTGACCGAATTTGTGCGCCAGGGGCTGGGACGGTTCATCGTGGACCAGTACAAGCTTGATGATGATTCACTTTACCTGATTACTCTGGACCGCGAAGTCGAAGACCTGATTGCGGAAGCGATTCAACCATCCGACCAGGGGAGCTACCTGGCGATTGAGCCGGCGGCGGCTCAGCAGATTATTTCGGCAATCCGCAACATGTCGGAAAGATTCGGCATGAGCGGCGCCCAGCCGGTTCTTCTGGCTTCCCCTTCGATTCGCCGTCATGTCCGCAAACTGATCGAACGTTTTGTGCCGCACATGGCCGTGCTTTCTCACAACGAGATACCGCAGAATGTAAAAATCCAGTCACTAGGGGTGGTGAGTTCCAATGCTGGTTAAAACTTTTCAAGCGCCAAGCATGGCTGAAGCATTGAGAATGGTGAAGGCTGAACTCGGCCCGGACGCCATGATCCTTTCGACCAAGAAGGAAAAGACCGGCGGGATACTGGGATTTTTCAGCAAACAGGCCTATCGGGTAACCGCCGCTATCGATCCGGTCCGCAAACCGGCTCCTCCGCAGTCAGTGCCGGCAGCCTACCGTGAAGCCCCGGTGCGTGAGCGTACCGCCAGGGAGGAGATGGAGAGTTCGATGCTGGCTCCTTTGGCCAGGGAACTCAAGGATTTGCGCGAGAAGGTCGATGCCCTGGCGCGGCGCGAGGAGGAAGCCGGCAAGCTGGAAAATACAGTTGATGGTGAGCAATCTTCCGCTGCGCATGAGGGTGGAATCAATCTCAAGAACATCCCCCGCTCGGACCTGGAAGAGATCAAAAAACTGTTGCTGGCTACACTGACCAAAAGTCAGGAGGGGGGCGTCAAAACGGTGGAATGGCCGTCCGCCGGCGAGAGCAATCCTGCTGCAGAGCCGTCCGGAGAAGATCTGCTGCCGGAAGACTCTCCACTGGCCAGGGAACTGGCCAAAAGCGGTGTTTCGACCGATCTTATCCGCAAGATAATTGATACTCTCAACACTCTGCCGCCCCAGAGCGACAACCAGAGCATCAACGGACGCCTCGGCGAGACGTTCGGCCGCCTGATCAAGTTTGCCGGAGCCCCCAAGCTGAAAAAAAATTCACCCCGCATAATCGCGTTGGTCGGGCCGACCGGTGTCGGCAAGACTACCACCACCGCCAAGCTGGCCGCCATGTATGCTCTCAATCGCGGCAACAAGGTGGCCCTGATTACGATGGATATTTTCAGGGTGGGGGCGGTTGAGCAGCTTAAGACCTATTCCCGTATCATGGGCATCCCGTTGGAAGTTGCTTCGACTCCCAAGGAGCTAGAGAAAGCCGTTGAAAAACATTCCGCCTGCGACCTGATTTTCATCGACACAGCCGGACGCAGCCACAAGGACAAGGAAAAACTGGATGAAATGAAGAGCTTCCTTGAACACAAGATTCCGGTAGAGGTGTATCTTTGCCTCTCGGCAACTACCAAGGATCGTGAGCTGGAAGAAATCCTGCACCGTTTCAGTATCTTCCAGATCAGTAAGGTCGTTTTCACAAAGATTGATGAAAGTGAGAGTTTGGGGAATATGGTCAACTTATTGATGAAGGATAATCTTTCAATCGCATACTTTACAAACGGACAGCGAGTCCCTGAAGATATTGAGGTAGCGACTTCCGCCAAGCTGGCTGACATGATTTTGCGGGAGGTGGCTTAAATGAGCAATATTCCAGGGACGGGCGATCAGGCCGACACCCTCCGTCAGATGGCTCACAATGCAAAGAAAATCCAGCAGGCCGATTCCGTAAAGACGGGTGGTCTGTCCGACCACAACGGCATCAGGGTAATTTCGGTGACAAGCGGCAAGGGGGGCGTGGGTAAGAGCAACGTGGTGTCCAACCTCGCCATTGCCCTTTCCGCCCAAGGTAAAAAGGTGCTGTTGATCGATGCCGATCTTGGTTTGGGGAATCTGGATGTTCTATTGGGGCTGTCTCCCACCTACAACCTTAACCATGTCATGAGCGGCGAGAAAACAGTGCTGGAAATCCTGATCGACGGCCCGGCCGGCATCAAAATCATCCCGGCCGGCACAGGCGTTCAGGAACTGACCAGCCTGGGACAGCATGAGAAGCTGAAGCTGCTGGACGAACTGGACATGCTGGAAGAGCAATTCGATATCATGATCATAGATACGGAGGCGGGAATATCCGAGAATGTCACCTATTTTACGGTCGCTGCCCAGGAGATTTTCGTGGTGGTGACACCCGAGCCGACTTCGATTACCGATGCCTATGCGCTGATCAAACTTCTGGCAACGCGTTATTCTGAACATCATTTCAAGGTGCTGGTGAATATGGCCAAGGACAGTGAGGATGCGCTGGAGGTGTTCCGCAAGCTGGCCAATGTGGCCGGTCGTTTCCTCAATATATCCCTGGATTATCTGGGATGCGTCGTAAAGGACGAAAAGGTTGTGGAAGCGGTAAAACGGCAAAAGGCTGTCACGGAGCTGTTTCCCGATTCCGAAGCTTCCGCCTGTTTTGCAACGCTTGCTCGCCGGGTGATAGACAACAAACGCCAGTCCGGGATCAAAGGCAACATCCAGTTCTTTTTCAGGAGAATGATGGACAATCAGGGAGCACGCTAGGTTATGTCGATGGAGGCCTTGGTTGTAGCTGACAGGCGTCAGAAAAAGGTCGAAGTAGCGCTAGACAGGCGCCAGGACAAGGAACGTGAGCAGCTGATCGTTGCCCATATTCCGCTGGTACACTATCTGGTCGGCAGAATGATGTTCCATCTGCCGCAGCATCTCGACCAGCAGGACCTGATGAGTGCCGCAATG
>MGZK01000060.1 GCA_001802125.1 Geobacteraceae bacterium GWC2_55_20 | reverse complement strand
GGAACGGCAAAGCTCCGGCCGGCCAGTTCGGCGGCGGCATCCAGGCCCGTATCTACCAGGGTACTCTGGAACTGGTGGGGAACATCGTCAGCGGTAATGCCACCGACAGTATCAGCGACAATACCGCCGACGGCGGTGGCGGGCTGTCACTGGAAAGCAGCGACAGCGGTTCGATCTTCCTGGCAAACAACGTCATTTACGGCAACAGCTCCGCCAATGCTGCCGCGGCGCGGATCGTTTCATTTGCGGCCGGCTCGGTGCTTCTGCTGAACAACACCATTGCCGACAATGTCGCCACCGCCTATGGTGACGGCCGTTCGCTCAACGTCAGGAGCAGCCTGGCGGCCGTAGACCTGACCAACAACATCATTTCCGGTGTTTCCGGAGTGGAGGGAAGTGACATCTACATCAACAGTTCCGGCGTTTCGATAGCGCTCGGCATCAGGAACAATGACTATGACGCGGTTCACGGTCTGCTGGTAAATGCGCCGGGATTCGTCCCGGATGCCGGCAATCTCCACGACGCGCCGCAGTTTGTGGCTCCGCTCAGCGGAAACTACCGGCTTGCCCCGGCCTCAACGCTGATCGACAAGGGTATTGCACATGCAAAACTGCCGGTCACGGATGTCGTTGGCGAAGACAGAGTTCTTGACGGTGCCGTGGACATTGGCGCCTATGAGTATCGTGATCCGACAAAACCGGTTATCAGCTCCTTCACGGCGCTGCCCAGGTCCAACTACCTGATCGTTGACATCTCCATCATAGCCCGCGACGATGTGGGCATCACCGGCTACTGCCTGACCGAGAGCGCCGACAGCGCCGGCTGTTCCTGGAGTTCGGCGCCGCCAGCCAGTTACACTTTTGCCACCGCCGGCGCCAAGACCCTCTATGCCTTTGTAAAGGACGGCGCTGACAATATTTCCCCCCCACATGGCGCTACCATGACCGTCAGCATCCCCACCCTGACCGTCATCATTGAGGGAACCGGAACCGGCACCGTCACCAGCAGTCCGACCGGTATTTCCTGTTCCGGCGGCAGTTGTTCCAATGCCTTTTCCGGCACGGTCAACCTGTACGCCACGCCATCGGCTCTATCAATCTTCAGCAGCTGGGCCGGAGCATGCACCGGCACATCAATGTCCTGCAGCGTCCCTATGAACGGCGAAAAGACGGTTACCGCCAATTTCAGCTTGGCGGATCTGCTGCACATTGACGGAACGATCTATAAGACACTGCAACAAGTTTACGATGCGGCCTACGACGGCGCAGTGATACAGCTGCTGGACAACACCGTTGCCGGGACGCTGGACGCCAACCGCAACATAGGTGTGAGGTTGAAGGGTGGCTATGACGCCGGCTATGCGACCACTCCCGGAACTACGACGGTGACCGGGCCGTTGATGATCGGTCGCGGGGAGTTGGTCGTTGACAGGATCGTGATCAGATAGCGGTCTTGTCCGGCCTGATGATTGAACACAAAAGCCCGTGGCAACATGGGCTTTTGTGCATCAAACTGAATTGATTACGCGTGCTGAAAAAGTATCCGTATTCAATGAAAAAAATTACAGATTGTTTACATAATTAATTGTTGGTAACTGACAGTCGTGCTATATGTTGTCAAGCATCTTGAGCAGTTCGTATTTTCTTGTTTGCACGATTCTGAAGCTCATGGAAAAAGGGGCGCGCCATGGTGGAAAAAGGTCTTCTAGCCGCAGTGAACCGACGTGATTTCTTGAGGATGGCAGGTCTGGCGACAGGCGCGTTGGCCGCCTTTCCCTTGCAGGCCCATGCCCGCTTCCTGTTCGATGGCCGTCCTCCGCTCAAGGTTGGCGTCGTTGTTCCCCGATCCGCCATCTATCCCGATATCGCAAAAAAACTGGTTGACGGAATCAGGCTCCGCTTTGTCGAATCAGGCTGGGAAAATACCCGCCTGCTGGTAAGGGAAGCCGGGAGCGGGGCCGAGATAGCGGCCGCCCTCGGTTTGTTGTCCGAGGAGCGGGTCGGAATCCTGGCCGGCATGTTCAACCCGCTTACCGTGCACCGTCTGCGTGAAGGCCTGGAAAGCTCGGGCACGCTCTTCATCAACATCGAAGGCGGAGCTAACTCCTTCGTGCCGCGTGAGGAAAGCCCGTTAATGTACCAGAATTCGCTCGGTTACTGGCAGTCCAACTGGGCCATGGGGAAATGGGCCGCCGGGAACATGGGGCGTAGCGCTGCCGTTGTCTCCTCGTTTTACGAGACCGGCTACGATTCTTTCTATGCCTTTCCCCAAGGCTTCGAATCGGCCGGCGGGACGATACTTCGCACTGATGTCACCCATTCTCCGATGGGGGGCGTGGCGCTGCCCGAAATCATGGCGTCCATAGCCGCCGCCCGCCCGGACCTTGTATTTGCAACCTCCAGCGGCCGGGATGCGCTGGACTTTGTTTCCGCCTACCAAGCGGCCGGCCTTTCAGCACGAATTCCATTGGTCGCCTCCGGTTTCATGATGCATGACGCGCTGCTTTCACAATTGGGCGGCGCTGCCCGTGGCATAATCAGCTGCCTGCCCTGGACCGCCACCCTGGACACGCCCGGGAACAGTGAATTCTGTGCCGGGTTTGCCCGTGCCACCGGTGCGGAACCGGATTCCTTCGCGGTACTCGGCTATGACACCGGCAGCATGATTGTCAGTGCGGTCGCCTCGGCGGCCGGCAGGGTCCACCGCAACCAGGATCTGAAAAATGCTCTGGAAAACCTGCGGATTTCCAGTCCTCGCGGCACGCTGGGCATTACCGCGCTGACTGGAAGTTCAAATGCTCCGTTGTACATTTGCGAAGTTCGCCAGGCAGGAAACAGTTTCCGCAATACCGTTGTCAGCCGTGCTTCCTCACTTCAGGCGGTTGAAAGGGAGGCGCATCGCCCCGCCCTGGTTGCCAGGAGCGGCTGGACCAACGGCTATCTGTGCGCCTGACCGGTGACGCCGTGATGGTGGAATTACGCCCGGCAACCTCTCTGGATCATCCTTTTCTGGAGGCATTGTACGTAAGCGGTCGTGCCTCCGAGATGGCAAACTGGGGCTGGTCGGAAGCGCAGTGCCGGCAGTTTGCCACCATGCAGTATCTGGCCCGTTGCCGGCACTATGACGCCGTCCATCCCGGTCGCGAAGACAGCATCATCCTGGTTGGCGGGACGGAGGTCGGCCTGCTGAGCGTGGCGCGCCGCCCAGACGGGATTACCATTGTGGATATCGCGATTCTGCCGAAATTTCAGGGCCGGGGGGTCGGCGGCGGGCTGGTGCGGGAACTGCAGCTGGAAGCGGCGCAGAGCGGGAAAACCCTCGGACTGCACGTGCTGGCTGAAAACCGTGCGGCCGAGCGTCTGTATCAGAGCCTGGGCTTTGCCGGCACAGACGATGATGGCGTCTATCGCCGGCTTGAATGGCGGCCGGAAGCGGCACGTTAACTACCACACCAGGAGAAACATCATGTCAGAAGCGCTGACGCGCAGCGATTTTGCCGGCTGCCTTGGGTCGATTTTCAGGGTTGGTCCGGCATCGGACGACCAGCTTGAACTGACCCTGCAACAGGTTTCAGAACTCACGAACTGTCCCGGGCAGGAGTCGTTTTCGATTATCCTGCGCGGGCCGGCCGAACGACTGCTGCAGCAAGGTACATATCCATTTGAACATGACCGGCTCGGTTTACAGGAGATTTTCATCGTGCCGGTTGCCCGGGATAAACAGGGAATCAGCTACGAGGCAATATTCAACCGTCTGGTGTTGTAGTCTTTTTGCGGCAGTGACCGGGGAGGAACTTAATGGGACAACCATATGTGGGGGAGATCAGAATGTTCGGCGGCAATTTTGCGCCTATGGGCTGGATGTTCTGCGAAGGGCAGTTGCTGCCCATATCCGAGTACGAGACACTTTTTCAGCTGATCGGCACAACCTACGGCGGTGATGGTCAATCGACCTTCTCTTTACCCGACCTGCGCGGCCGGATTCCGATCCATCAGGGGATGGGCCCAGGTCTTCCCGGATATACACTGGCCGAAACCGGCGGGATGGAAACGGTGACCCTGACTGTAAACCAGATACCGCCCCACAACCATGCCTTTGCGATGCAGCAGTCCGGAAGCCACGCCACGCCGGAAGGGACGATCCTTGCCTCATCCCCGCTGCGCCAGTTCAGCAGCGCCACCGGCGGGCTGAAGAACATGAGCCCGGCCATGGTGGTTCTCGCGGGAGGGTCTCAGCCCCACGATAACTTCATGCCGTACCTGTGCGTCAGTTTCATTATCTCACTGTACGGGATTTTCCCCAGTCAGACATAGCTACGTCGCCGGATGTGTATCCGGGCTTTTTTCAGGAGGATTTATCATGGCAGAACCTTTTTTATCGGAAATCCGCTTGATGAGTTTCGTTTTTGCTCCCAAGGGATGGGCGCTCTGCAATGGCCAACTGCTGCCGATCAACCAGAACCAGGCGCTGTTCTCGCTGCTCGGCACCAACTTTGGCGGTGACGGGCGGGTAAATTTTGGCCTGCCCGACCTGCGGGGGCGCACTCCGTTCAGTTTCGGGAACATCCATGTCCTGGGCGAGCGGGGCGGAGCGGCCAGCCACACTTTGAACAGCACGGAAATCCCGACCCATATCCATCAGCTGTCGGCCTACAAGGGGGCGGCGAGCGTGGCCGTTCCGGGGCCAACCACGATCCTGGCCGGGCAGAGCGCCAACCCTTTCGGCAAGAACGCTGCTCCGCTCGCGGGTCCGTCCACCTCCAACATCGGCGGCAGCCAGGCGCACGAAAACCGGCAGCCATATCTCACGCTCAGCTACTGCATTGCTCTGCAGGGTATTTTCCCGAGCCCGAATTAAGGAAAGGAATCACCATGGCCGATCCCTATGTCGCTGAAATACGAATCTTTCCCTTTAATTTTGCCCCCAGAGGGTGGGCCTTCTGTGATGGCCAATTAATGTTTATATCCCAGAATACGGCGCTTTTTTCGCTGCTGGGGACTACCTACGGCGGTGATGGGAAAACAACATTCGCGCTGCCGAACCTGCAGGGGACCGTGCCGATGCATCACGGACAGGGGCCGGGGTTGTCATATCACGACCTGGGCGAAAGCCTGGGTAGCGAGACGTTGACTCTGCTCTCGTCGGAAATGCCCTTGCATAGTCACCCGGTTCCCTGCATTGACACGGAAGATGGAGCGCTGGCCGCGGGAGCGGTCTTTGCTCGGAGCGCTCCGGACCGCCCTACGGCCTATTCCGCCAACGCGCCCGATGTGAACATGAGCCCTTCGGCTCTGACCCCGGCGGGCGGGGGGCAGCCGCACAACAACATGTCTCCCTATCTGACGCTGAATTTCTGCATCGCGCTGCAGGGCGTGTTTCCGCCCCGCGGGTAATCTGTCCGAAGATACGCACCAAGGAAGGTCCATCATGGAATACGGAACATGCAGGCATGGGTCGGGAAATGATAGCTCGGTTGCAAACAGGCGAAATGGCCTGTCTGCAGCGGTTCTGGTACTGTTGGTGTTTGCCCTGATTGCGTGTTGTTATCCGGGCTATTCGCTTGCGGACGATACTAACGGGGCAAATCTGCGAAGCGCGGTCGCCGGCGCCGCTCCCGGCGCCACCATCACGCTTGCTGCCGGCGCCTATACGCTGGATACCCCGATAGCGATTTCCAAGCCTCTAACCATCCAGGGGGCCGGCAACACCCAGACCTTTATCCAGTCCGGCGTCAGTTCCCTGTTCCGGATTTCCTATTCCGCATCAGGAACCGTGACGCTGCGCGGCTTGACGTTGAGAAACGGAATAAACGGCAATCCGGCATCCGACAGTTACCATTTTCATGGCGGAGCACTTCTGTCGGAGCCTGCTGACGGAAACACCAATCTCGTCATCGACGGATGTACCGTTTCCGACAGTACAACCACCTTCGGCGATGGTGGC
>MGZK01000059.1:14716-69498 GCA_001802125.1 Geobacteraceae bacterium GWC2_55_20 | reverse complement strand
GTATTGCGGAAAGGAAGCAGATTATCACGCAAAAGACCGTAGGCGGGAGCCAGACTATCGCGCTTTTCTCCAATGAGATGATACAACTCGACCCACCCTTCCCGGGCACCCAGTCCAAGCAGGGGGTAAAAGAAAAATGTCAGCGCTCGTAACAGAATTGCTATCGGATCAAGCAGTCCAACCAGGTTGATATTGAAAAACGATGCCGACAGCAGTGCCGTCAACAGCCAGAATTTGAAATTTCCCCGCGGCAGTCTAAAAGCGGTGGTGGACTTTTTCTTGAATCTCAACAGATCCAGCAGCGTACCAAGCGGGCAGATCCATCCGCAGAAGAAACGCCCCAGCAATAGCGTTGCAACAGCCATCAACAGCGCCGGCAACAACAGCCAGGTCCACGATTTTACCGCCAGCAGATAGCCGGCCAGAACCAACGGGTTGCTGCGGAAAAATGAATTTACCGCCACGTTTATCTGATCGTGTCCGCGATACTCGGTCATCACGAACAAAACCATGAATACAACCAGAAACAGCACCTGTGATATGCGAGACAATCTCGGTTTCAACCTGCTAAACCCTGACAATCCTGATCCGGTCCAGATTCATCTCGCCAAGCCCCCGCCTGTATGCCGATAATGTAGCAGGAATATCAAGCGGCTTCATACCGAACAGGGTCGTGGCAAAAGCATCGGCGGCCACGATATCCGCCGAGGCTATCACCTTGTCGAGCCGCCTGACATCGCCCAGATTGCCCCCCTGCGGACCATGGGCCGTCAGGATACGGGTAGCGTCGATAATGGTCAGGTGACTGCGGACATATGAATTCACATCGGCCAGAGCGGTGTCGAGGTTGCGGTGTATGAATCCTCGATTGCCTCCCATGATGCCCATGATGTTCTTCAACCCCAGTGTCAGCTTTGAAAGTCCGTGATGCTTGGCCACCGGCACGTTTATGAATACGTTTGCCGAAAGCACTTCATCGTAAATTTCCCACTCCTTGAGAAACTTGCCGTTCAGCTGCACCTTTTTAAACCGCTCCGGCTCGATCTGCTTGCATTCAACCCTTTTCATTCCCTTAAGCGCGCTTTCAATGCCACTGTTCACGTAACAACGGCGGGCATCATTACAGGTGTAATCAAAAACCTTTACTTTTTTTGCCCCGGCGGACAGGCACTCCTCGACAATCGCCCTTACCACCAGGGGGTGGGTATTTGCGGCCTGTTCCACGGAACGGTCCCAGCCCATATTGGGTTTCACTACCACCACGTCACCGGCCTTTACAAAACGCTTGATTCCACCGACTGCGTTGATAGCCTTGCGGGTAATTGCCGGATAATCGCTCCCATCAGCCACCGCCAGAAGCGAAGGCTCTTTCGCGGCAAACGCCTGCCTGATAAGCACGGGCGCCAATGCTGTTGCAACTCCGGCTGACTTGATAAATGTCCGTCTATCCATTAAGCACCCCCATCTCAAGATCCTGCAATTGTACGCCCATGGAACCGTTTTTCAAGGACACCACAAAAAAACCCGCCTGCCTCAAAAGGGCGGCGGGTTTTTCCCACAGCGTCACATTCGATTCTATTTCAGAACAAACGCCACCCGGGCATCAGCCATGAAACCACTGCCCTGATTGGCCGAGAAGATCTGGACCGCGGTATCATCCGCCACCTGCAGATCGGACTGGCTGACCGTGCCGGAAGCCTTGACCACCAGCGGATTCTTGACTCCCCGTTTTCCCAGCGCGGCCCTGGCCTTGTCAACACTGTTGGTGTATTCGCCACAGCCCTGCTCCACCAGTACCTTCTGGCTGATCTTGGCAGGGTCATACAACACTTCCCCCTTGGTGTTGAAAATCCGGTTGATCAGTGCCGGACGGAAACTGTAGTCGGTGGCGTCAATCACCAGGCCGTCATATGCAACGGCAGCCACCGCGGCATCTGCCGGTGGTGAATAAACCGGTTTGTCCAGTTCCTGCTTGACCTTGGGTTCCGACAGGATCTTCTCATAGATTGCCGAAGCAAAACCTTTCGGTCCGTTCAGCCCCACCTTGATTATCACCAGAGCGGTGCCTTCCCGGTCATTCCAGTCCTGAACCACAACCTGCGAGCCCTTGATAAATCCGGTTACAGCGGACTTGATCACATCCGATGCCAACTCTGAGTCCTTTACGGTCGTTTCACTGACAACCGACACCCCTTCCAGCAGTTCGGCCAGACGCCTCTGGGCCACAACCTTGGCGGAAGTGATCGCCGTCAGGCGTCGTTGCGCACCGATCGAGCCCTTTTTGGGCAGCCCTTCGCCATTCATCAGGATATACTCCTGGGTATAGGCCTGTTCGGCCGTGGATGTGATCACCGCATTATTATCATTGAGGTACTTGCGGGCCTTCTGAAAGCGCTCATCAACTTCATCCCCGAATGCGAGACCGGATACCCCCAGCAGCATGACAATGACCAGCATGATTCTGATTTTCATCTGTTTACCTCCTGTATGTATTTGATTTATATGCAATGCTTTACAAAACCGGGTCAGTAAATGTTTATCCTCTGTCTCAACATTCGCACGGCCAAAATTGCTTCGGCGCCGTCGGCCGGTTCGCTGATGCGGAACTCGCCGGACAGCTCACCCTCCATGATGTTGCGGGTCGTCATGTTCAACACGGCATTATAGAAAGGAGAGGTCGGCTTGACATCCGGAAACGGAGAACGTTCCTGTCCGAAAAAGGCGGTCGCCAGTTTCTCGTCGCCGGTCAGCTTGATCAGCACATCCTCCAGGATGAATGCCATTTCACCGCGGGAAACAACATCGCCGGGCTTGAACAGATAGGCTTTGGTGGTTTCGTCAAACTTCGGCTCCAGACCACGGACCTTCCACTTCATCATTGTCAGAATTTCATCCTTGAAATGGTGGTTGAGGATATCCGCCGGCGTAAACTCGGCCTGCATCCTGTTCAGTTGCGACTTGACCGGAATCCGGCCGGCAAAGAGCTTGTCCAGCTTCATCTCATCGATCAGCAGGGCGGCAAAGTCACCCCGGTTGACGCTTTCCTTGACCGCGATCTTTTTGCCCACATCTCCGACCGTGATACCGCCCATGGCGCGGACAATCTTGGTGGTTTTCTTCCAGGCCCGATCAGCGGGCTCGTTCCACTTGCCATCCTTGCGGACTCCCAGGGTGTCGCGGAATTTGTCCTCGGCTTTACGGAACTCGTACGCTTCCAGATAAGCCAACCCCATGAAATAAGTCGCCGCTTCCTGGCCCTGATAATAGTCCAGCAGTTTTTCATCAACTTTCTGATTCATCGCCTCCCGGTACGCCTCCTCTGTGCCGGCAAGCCATTCATCAGCTTTGATCACAGTATTTACGCGCATAACCGCCACCTGGTACTCGAAACGATCGTTGTCTGTCTCAGCGGTTTTACGCGCCTTTTCCAGGTTCTCCATCACGCGCTCGACTTCGATCGCCTTGAAATTTGCGTCCGACTGGCCGCGGGATTTGAGCGAGAGAGCGATTGCCCTGCCGGAATAAGCGGCCGAGAACTGTTCCTCGCAATACAGGGTACGATCAAACTTCTCCAGAGCCAGATCAACCTTGAGAACCTCCAGCGCTTCCATGCCTCTCAGATAATGGTGTCTGGGATTGTCTTCGGGGGATGTACAACGTGCCGGTGGTGTGGCGCACCCCGCCAACACCGATAACAGCGCCAGCAGAATCCATAGGCTGATTTTTTTCATGATGATCTCCTTTACAATTGCATTCGTTGCGGAACTAGCAGCGCTTGGCTTACCCATTCATAGTAAAAATTTATAATAACATCAAATTTTATTTTGTAAACATTCGTTAAGGCTTCAGCCAGTCGTGCCTCCGGGGTGTTCCCGTGCGGTTGCATGCCAGCACGGAGGCCCCGAACAGGCCGGCATCGTCTCCTAGCGACCCCTTCAAGATCTTAAAGTCAGCCCCAATCTCTGGAAAGCAGCGTTTGCTCAATTCATCGCGAGTCGCTTGCTCGAACAGATCAAGGCTGGCTCCCACACCGCCACCGATTATGACCGCTTCAAGGTTCAGAAGGTTTGACAATGATGCCAGCGCGATCCCGAACCACTTCCCCATATGATTGAAGGCATCAGCGGCGGCACGATCGCCGCCCCTGGCCATGCGGGCAAGCTCTTCTGCCGTCAACATCCGGTACCGGTCGGATTCACCGGGAAAAGCTCGTACAATGAAGCGTTGCAAAGCGTCCGCCGAGACGTACCTTTCAAGGCAACCGCGGTTCCCGCAGGGACATAAATCACCATCGGGATTCACGGTAACATGGCCGAACTCAGCCGCAAAACCTCCCGCGCCTTTCCAGAGCATGCCATCGAGAATCAACCCGCTTCCCAGCCCGGTTCCAATCGTTACGACCATGAAAGACGACAGTCCACGTCCCGCCCCATACAGCTGTTCACCAACCGCGATCGCATTGGCATCGTTGGCGCTCGCCACCTTGAGACCGGTTTTCACCGTCAAAAAGGTAGCCAGATTAAATCCGTCCAGCGGACGCATGTTCACCGAAGAATGAATCACCCCGTCACTGCCCACGAGGCCCGGTATACCGACACCGATACCCGCGATGTCAACGTTCAGGAACTCCGCATCGCGACGCAACTCTTCAATGCCCAGCAACAACCGCCCGCAAAATGCATCCCTGCCTTCAGCGATCAGGCTGGACAGCCTACGGCGCGCAATGATCGAACCATCTGCGGCAATCAATGCCAGACGAAGGTTCGTCCCACCTATGTCAATACCGATTGTATAATCCGTCATCTTGTTGCGCTCCGTTCAAATTACGTTATGATTGTAACAACAGTTGCCAAGCTGGCAAGCCTGAAAGCGATCCCAAATAGAATGATTTTTTACTGGCGCAGATTAACTGCTTGACAATTGAGTTTCAAGAAGTCTATTGTTTTTCACTTTCAGTAAAAGAATCGCCTCATTACCAGCAAGTAAACACTCGTTTTTTAACAAAACTAAAATTGGAGATCAAAATGGCAAAGTTCAAGGATTCACTTGAGTATCACTCCAGCGGCCGCAAAGGCAAGATCGAAGTTATCTCCACCAAACCGTGCCAGACAGCCGCCGACCTGTCGCTGGCCTATTCACCCGGCGTGGCCGAGCCCTGCCTGGCCATTCAGAAAAATCCGGAAGACGCCTACAAGTATACCGCCAAAGGAAACCTGGTAGCGGTTGTCTCCAATGGAACCGCGGTACTCGGCCTCGGCAACCTGGGGGCACTGGCCGGAAAACCGGTAATGGAAGGCAAGGGCATCCTCTTCAAACGCTTTGCCGACATCGACGTTTTCGACATAGAACTTGACACCGAAAACCCGGACGAAATCATCAAGGCCTGCCAACTGCTGGAGCCCACTTTCGGTGGAATCAACCTGGAAGACATCAAGGCCCCGGAATGCTTCTATATCGAGGAAACGCTGAAAAAAACCATGAACATTCCGGTCTTCCACGACGATCAGCACGGAACCGCGATCATATCGTCGGCCGCCTTGATCAACGCGCTGATGCTGGTGGATAAAAAAATTCAGGATATCCGCATCGTGGTCAACGGCGCCGGGGCATCGGCCAACTCCTGCGCCAAACTGGCCATCGCGCTGGGTGTCAAACCTAACAACATGATCATGTGCGACACCAAAGGGGTCATTTACAAAGGACGTACCGTTGGAATGAATCCTTACAAGGAGCTTTTCGCAGCCGATACCCACTTCCGCACCCTGGAAGAAGCGGCAGCCGGCGCCGACGTGCTGTTCGGCCTCTCGGCCAAGGGAGCCTTTACCAAGGAGATGATCGCCAGCATGGCGCCGAACCCGATCATCTTCGCCATGGCCAACCCCGACCCGGAAATCACGCCGGAAGACGCCCATTCCGTGCGCGACGACGTGATGATCGCCACCGGACGCTCCGACTACCCCAACCAGGTCAACAACGTGCTCGGCTTCCCCTTCATCTTCAGGGGAGCGCTGGATGTGCGCGCCACCTGCATCAACGAAGAAATGAAACTGGCCGCCGTGCAGGCCCTGGCTAAACTGGCCCGCGAGGAATGTCCCGATTCGGTCAGCAAGGCTTACGGCAATGTCAAGTTTGCCTTCGGTCGCGACTACATCATCCCCAAGCCGTTCGACCCGCGCGTGCTGCTGCACGTCGCCCCGGCCATCGCCCAGGCCGCGATGGAAACGGGCGTTGCCCGCCAGCCGATTGATGACATGGCCAAATACATCGAGCACCTCGAATCGACCCAGGGCAAATCCAAAGAGATCATGCGCATGATCATCAACAAGGCCAAGAGCGATCCCAAGACGATCACCTTCCCCGAGGGGGACAACGAGAAGATCCTCAGGGCGGCAAAAGAACTGGTGGAAGAGGGCATTGCCAATCCGATCCTGATCGGCGACAAAAAGAAGATCAATCAAAAGTTGGCCGAACTGAATATCGAGCTGGATGTGCCGATCATTGATCCGGCCGACTCGGAGCTGACCGATAAATACGCCAACGAACTCTACCGGTTGCGTCAGCGCAAAGGCCTGACGCTCTCCGAATCGGGGCGAATCCTGCGGCGCAAGTCACGCACCCACTTCGGCTCGATGATGGTCCATATGGGCGATACCGCGGCCCTGTTGGGTGGCATCGACACCCATTATCCGGAGACGATCCGACCGGCGCTGGAAGTTGTCGGGAAACAGCAAGGCCTCTCCAGCGTACATGGCCTTTACATGATGGTATTCAAAAACGATGTTTATTTCCTGGCCGACACTACCGTCACGATCGACCCGACCGCCGAGGAACTGGCCGAGACCGCCATCCTGGCGGCGGAAAAGGTTCGCATGTTGGACATTGAGCCACGGGTGGCGATGCTATCCTTCTCCAACTTCGGATCGGTTAATCATCCCCAGACCAGAAAGGTCAAACGCGCGGTTGAAATCGTCAAGGAACGGGCGCCGGGACTGATCGTAGAGGGAGAAATGCAGGCTGATACGGCCGTTGTTCCGGATTTGCTGGAGGGGTTCACATTCTCGAAGCTTAAATCACCGGCCAATATCCTGATTTTCCCGGACCTGAACTCGGGCAACATCTGCTACAAACTGCTCCATCACCTTGGCGGTGCCGAGGCGATCGGGCCGATCCTGATGGGCATGAATAAACCTATTCATGTTCTGCAACGCGGCGATAGCGTCGACGATATCGTCAACATGGCGGCCATTGCCGTGGTGGATGCGCAAAACAGCTGATTCTGATGGCATGACAATTGAATATTGATTAAACAATTCAAAAAGCACGAGAACAGGCGAAGAGCTGCACCTCGTGCTTTTTGTTATTAAACAGCAGGTTATATTCTGCAAACACCAATCTCATTCAAAACACCCTTGCCATATCTACGCAAAAACACTTGTACGGCACAATTTATCCGGTCATATGACACATGTCCGCTACGTAAATTCAAGCAAAAGCACAACGATTCTGAGATATTATACCAATTAAATGCTTTGACATACCGATGATATTAAATTAAGTTAGTCGCGTTTCTGAATCAGCAATCCCAGGAGGTACCGATGTTTCTTCTCCCTAAAGGTAACCCCTTATTCGAAAACCTGGCCGTAACCAAACTCAAGCTACCGGATGTACTTTTAAAGCTGAGTACCGGAGGTTTCACCGGTTACTCCAGTTTTGTTTTTCAGACAAGTACCGTTATCCTGGTTTTCGAGGCCGGCAAACTGGTAAGCGCTCTGCTCGAAGATAGAAACGGAAAACGACAGAATGGATTTGAAGCACTGTCCGCACTGGCAGAACTGATGGTCTCATCGGGTAGCGGCACCATGAACGTCTATAAACTA
This sequence comes from Geobacteraceae bacterium GWC2_55_20, assembly GCA_001802125.1. Lineage (GTDB taxonomy): Bacteria > Desulfobacterota > Desulfuromonadia > Geobacterales > Pseudopelobacteraceae > JACRCG01. The sequence goes on along the minus strand of MGZK01000059.1, from coordinate 61,621 downwards.
TCCAAAGATCTCACCATGTGCATACATGCCCTTCTTGAAGGTGAGACCCTCTACAAGGCTCAAGAGCTAAAACTGATAGACATAAATTCACTTCTCGGCAAGGTCAAGAACGACCGGATGAACGGCTGTCTGCGTATCTATACCGAAGAACATTCAGCGATGATTTTCTACAAGGAAGGCAATCCGCTTGGATTCTTCCACGATGGCTCTGGTGATATAGAATCGTCCTCTTCCGAATCACAAAAAATCGCAGGCCTGCCGGGAGCCAAGATCGACCTTTTTGCCACACAGAGTGTTGAAGAGATCATGGGGATCAACCTGCTTGAAGTTGCAAACATACAGAAGATCTGGGATGCCACCGTGGCGCTTCATCAGTCGGAAATTGACCGGACAAACAAGGAACGACAAGAACGGGATATAAAAGCGGCTACCCTTAGACTTGCCGAGCTTGAAGAACAGGTCAAGGTAATTGTCGGCGAGTACGTAGGCAAGGTCGGACGTGGAATAGTTGATAAGGAGTTGTCCGAAAACGGAGGGAATTCATGCCTGATCGATGAGGCCGGCTTCGCGAAATTCCTGTCCGGAGTTGAGCGAGCTGCAAAACTCCTTATAAGCGGCACCAATATCAAGGCGATGATGGAAAAATTGACCTCTACCATCACCATTGCCAAATCTGACTCTTAATTCCTAGGAACGCACTGGAGGATATATGGAAAAGTTTTTTGAACTGCTTACCCAAATGAACCCATTCGATCTTGTCCAGGTGATATTCTGGGGCATGGCCGGCGCAATCAGCTTTTACTTCAGCATAGGCAACGCCAGAGTCTGGACCAGCATATCAATCGGCTTCTTCCTGATATTTCTGAGCCAGGCCTATGGTATCAACCCCTGGGGTCACTACCAGAAACTCACCGCATTTCACTATATCGTGGGTACCGTGGCAATCATGATGATAACCCACGGGTTTCTGGAATATTACGTATTCTGCAGAACCTTTGAAATCTCTGGAAACAAACTGATCGTATACCTGAGCACACTGGGTATCCTGGCGGCGTCCGGCGCATTCCTGTTAATAAACCCCAACCCAAGCCCCAATACCATCAGAAACATCAGAATGGTTGAGAACGCTATCTGGGTCTTTCTGTGCGTCATGAACATCGAGCTGGTCAGAAAAATTTACCTGGCCATCAAGGACTCGGACATTTCGAAAGGCTTTATCGCCTTTGGCCTGGTTTTCTTTTTCATATTTCTCTGGAAAGGCTCCGAGCTGTATCTCCAGATCTTTCAATGGGACCAGGACTGGCAGGACATCATAGCGCTGATGACCGACGAATCCACCGACTTTGACCAATACCCGGCACGTATCCAGTTTTCACAGGAAGTAAGAAGATACGCCGGACTACTGTCCGGTATTTCAGTGGGCGGTACTTTTACCTATATATACCGGTTGCTGAAATAGAGACTGCGGAACTCCAGTTCAAAGACACGAGCCTGCTCCGGCTCGGCATGAAGTAATAGAGAGCACTCACTATTTGCGAAGGTACTGATATAAAAGCAACGGGGCACAACTGGTAACCAAAGAACCAACAACAAGATCAAGCCTTAAGGAGTAGCCATGAAACGACTTTTACTGCTGACAGCGCTGATTATCCTGGCCATGTTTTCTCTGGCAGATGCCCGTGTTAAAGTCAAGGGACGTGGTAACAATATGACTTTCGACCCCGACAGCGTTAGCCCCAGCGTCAGGCCGTCACTGGATTTGCTCTCCAGGAAATGTGTTAAATGCCACTCGATGGAATGGACCGTAATCGCCATACAGACCGGGCGTGCTCCAATCACCGGACAACCTTTTGACAAGCAGGCGGTCAAGGCCTACGGAATCAAAATGCTGCGCAAGCCCAACACGGACATGAGCAAGCAGGAAATCAGGGAAATCGTAATCCTGCTTAACCACCTGATCGACGAAAACAGGAAATAGCCCCGATTCAGTACTCACTTTGCAAGAAAGAGCAACCAGCCAGCTGGTTGCTCTTTCTTGTTATATTTACAAACCGTGCTACAAAAAAAGGGATTACAGAACAAACTGTAATCCCTTGAATTATCTGGTCGGTGAGACTGGAATCGAACCAGCGACCCCCTGCTCCCAAGGCAGGTGCGCTACCAGGCTGCGCTACTCACCGACGAAAGACGTACTGTATAGCACAAGGCATTCGGTTAAGGCAAGAAAATATTCACTTTCCCGCCATTTCCCGCTCAACCGATTCACGCCACGCACTCACGACGCCGTCATAACCCAGGTTATAGTCCTTCAGCGCCAATAGTATCGCTTCGTCAATGGTCATGCCCCCGCCGAGCGCCGAGAGGATCTGTCTCACGATGTGCCAACCATAACTGGTCACCATGAAGTTCACCAGTGCATAGCTCTGCTGGTAGGCCAGCGCCGCGTCAGCGGTAGAAAGGGAGCTGAAATCGCTTTCCAGTTTCCTGAAATCGGTGAAGGTCTTTTTGCGGGCGGCCCGGCCGAACTCAGACATGGGCCGGTTGTACTGCATGCGGCCGAACATTTCAGCCACTCCTTCGTTCAGCCATAAAGGGCAGTTGCCGCGGGTCAGTTCGAAAACCACGACGTGGGCATACTCGTGAAAGAGCACGCCGCGCATGACCGGAGTGATCTCATTCAGAGCCCCGAACGGAAGCCGGATTTTGCCGTCATAAAAACCGCCGGCCCAGTCCGGTGAATCGGTAACGGTCTTGAAATCGTTCCGCTTGTAGATGCCGACCGGCACGCGCGCCTCCGGGAACAGTCCCAGCTCGGCGTTGACCTGGTTGGCGGCCGATTCAAGCACATCCAGGATCGCCAACGCAAACCCGGCATCAACACCGGGGTCGTAAGAAAGATCAAAACGCGAGCTATGCCCCCGATCCATCCGCGATTCCACGGCGATCTCCTTACGGGATTTGGCGAGCAGATCGATGATTTCCTTGCGGCCGGGAGAGAGTTTCAGCGCTTTTTCCCACAGTTCGATCGCCTGAGCGCGATTCTCGGTCTCGTACTCTACCAGTCCCAGATAGTAGAGCACTTCCGCGGAATCGGCCTTAAGTGACCGGGCATGCTCCAACTCGTAACGGGCCACATCATATTTCTTCAGATGGTAATTGCAGATCCCGCGCAACAGCGAGTAGACCGGTTCATCCGGATATAACTCCAGCGCCTTGACGAAGTTCTCGTCCGACTCTTCGAAGTGTTTCAGCTTGAAGAAATGCTGGCCATAGGCCGCGTACGCTTCTGCCAGATTGTGTTTGAAGGTTTCATTGAGGGGGAAGAGCAGGTAGGCCCGGCGCAGATGTTCGATGCCTTTTTCGTATTCGCCGCGCAGCATCAGCTCGCGGCCAAAGCCGCTATGGATGACCGGGTCACTGTCGATCTGTTCAGCAGAGACAGACGATGCAAGCAGGAACACCGCCGCCATCACCATCAGGTACCGTTTCATGACATGAACCTCCCCAGATCTGGTCGGCGGCAAACTGTCGCCGCAGGTCACTGTGTGAGAAAAGTACGGATCGATGCTGCTATGCCCGCGGTGTCGAGACCGAGCATGGCACGCAACTCATGCTGTTCCGCCTGCGGAATGTAGCTGTCGGGATAACCGAGCCGCAGAACCCGCACACCGGACAGACCATGCTCTTCGAGCAATTCCAGCACAGCCGTGCCGAAGCCTCCCTGCAGGGAGTTCTCCTCGATGGTTATCAGGCAGCCATGCTTTTGGGCCAGTTCCAGGATAACCCCATGATCCAGGGGCTTGACAAAACGGGCATTGACAACCGTCAGCGACACTCCGGTTTCCGCCTCCAGCGCCAATACGGCCTCCAGGGCGGGACGGACCATTGTGCCAAGCGCCAGAACGGCGGCATTTTTCCCCTCGTGCAACAGCTCGGCCTGGCCAACCTGGATCGGCGTCAGGTTCTGATCCAGGGCGACACCATAACCGTTGCCGCGCGGATAGCGCACGGCCGCCGGACTCCCCAGGTTTATAGCGGTTGCCAGCATGTGCTGCAACTCGTTTTCGTCCTTGGGGGCCATCAGGGTCATATTGGGCAGGTGGCGCAGATAGGAGATGTCGAAAGCACCGTGATGTGTCGGCCCGTCGTTGCCAACCACGCCGCAGCGGTCAAGCGCAAATGTGACCGGCAGATTCTGCAGGCAGACATCGTGAAAGACCTGATCGTAGGCTCGCTGCAAAAAGCTTGAGTAAACCGCGAACACCGGGCGGTAGCCCTCGGCGGCCAGACCGGCGGCAAAGGTGACGCCATGCTGCTCGGCGATACCCACATCGAAGAAACGCTCGGGAAATTCCTTGGAAAAACCGCTCAGCCCGGTGCCGTCCGGCATGGCGGCCGTGATGGCCGCGACCCGGTCATCCTCGGCGGCCAGCTTGCAAAGCGCAGAACCGAATACGGCGGTGTAGGAGGCCGCCCCACCCTTCCCCTTCAGCACCTTGCCGCTCTTGATTTCGAACGGACCGACACCGTGGAACAGCGACGGGTTGTCCTCGGCCGGCTTGTACCCCTTGCCTTTCTTGGTCAGCACATGAATCAGCACGGCATCGTCGAATCTTTTGACGTTTTCCAGAGTTTCGATCAGCTTGGGCAGATCGTGCCCGTCAATCGGACCGATGTAGTCGAAACCGAAGGCTTCGAAGAGCATGCCGGGCGTCATAAATCCCTTGAAGGACTCTTCCAGCTTGCGGGCAACCTGCAGCACGCTGTTGCCCATATCCAGGCGCTTAAGGAACGACTCGGTATTCTTTTTGAAACGCAGCACGAATTCGCTGGAAGCGGTGCGTGAGAGGAAGTTGGAAATTGCGCCGACATTCTCGGCAATCGACATCTCGTTATCGTTCAGGATCACGACCAGATCCTTGTTCAGGTGTCCGGCGTGGTTGATCCCTTCATAGGCGATGCCCCCGGTCATGGAGCCGTCGCCGATCACCGCCAGCACCTTGTTTTTCCGGCCATCAAGGTCACGGGCCACGGCAAATCCGGTGGCGGCTGAAATGGAAGTGGAGGAATGGCCCACATCGAAAGCGTCGTGAGGTGACTCGTGCCGCTTCGGAAACCCGCTGATACCGTTCATGGTACGCAGTGTGCCGAAAGCGTCGCGGCGGCCGGTCAGGAGCTTGTGCGCATAGGCTTGATGCCCCACATCCCAGATGATCTTGTCGGCCGGTGTCCGGAACACCCGGTGCAGTGCAATGGTCAGCTCGACAACTCCCAGGCTGGGGGCCAGGTGGCCGCCGTTCTTGGAGCATGTTTCGATTATCAGACTACGCAGCTCCGCCGCAACGGCCGGAAGCTGGTAGGCGGACAACCGTTTCAGGTCATCCGGGGAGTTTATCGTTTCAAGTATGGACATGGAAGAAACCTTTTTTCTAAAAGCCCCGGCCTGGAAAACCAAGGGCACAGAGCATCGATAGCATTTTTGAGTTTATGCGCGCTTCAGTTCTTCCTCTTGACAATATAAGCGGCAATTTCCCGCAACGGATCGGCCTCGCAGCCAAACAGTTGCAACGCCAGCATAGCTTCATCCATCATCGCACGCGCCTCATCCTTTGCGGCGGCAAGTCCCATAACCGCGGGATAAGTTGCCTTGCCGCGGGCTTCGTCGCTGCCGGCGTCCTTGCCGATTTCCTCGGTCGTCCCTTCGATATCCAGGATGTCGTCGGCAATCTGGAAGGCCAGCCCGGCGGCCTCGCCATAGCGGGTAATCGCCGCCAGTTTCTGCTGGTCCGCGCCCCCCAGCAGAGCCCCGGCCACCACCGAGGCCTTGATCAGGGCGCCGGTCTTGTGGGTATGGATATACTGGACCGTGGGCAGATCAATGTCGGGCTTGCCTTCGCTCTCCATGTCCACCACCTGTCCGCCAACCATTCCGTAGGAACCGGCACAGGTCGCGATTTCATGGATCACCGCCATACGGGCCGCCGGATCGCAACCCGCGGACGAGCGTGGATCGCTGATCAGCTTGAAGGCCTCGGTCAGGAGCGCGTCACCGGCCAGGATGGCAATGGCCTCACCGAACACCTTGTGGTTGGTGGGATTGCCACGGCGGAAATCGTCATCGTCCATGGCCGGCAGGTCGTCGTGGATCAGTGAGTAGGTATGGATCATCTCCATGGCACAGGCCGCCGGAATGGCCCGCTCGGTGTCGCCCCCCACCGCCTGGCAGGCCGCCAGCATCAGGATCGGGCGGACCCGTTTTCCGCCGGCAAAGATCGAATAACGCATGGCCTTGTGCAGGCTGTGCGGCAAAACCGTGTCCCTGGGGAGGAGCCGGTCAAGCGCCGCATCGATGCGTTCGCACTGTTCTTTCAGATATGATTTCAGATCCATCTGCAACTGCCTTTCTGTCAATTAACTTCGGATTCGAACGGCTCCCGTTTCATGGAGCCGTCTTTCTGTTTCAGCAGGATATCAACCTTGCGCTCGGCTTCATCCAGCTTTGCTGAACAGAAGGCCGCATGCCTGACTCCCTCTTCAAAGGCCTTCAGGGAATCTTCGAGGGAGAGCGAGCCCCCTTCCAGGCGCTTCACGACCTCTTCCAGCTTTTTCAACGATGTTTCAAATTTATCGGTTGCCATGGTATTCTCGACCCCCAAAGAGAGTTTATTATACAGATATGCAGTAGGGCGTCAAGTTTTGGCGGTTTCCAAAGACTCTACCAGGCAGCGCGCCCGACCGCGATGCAACAACAGCAGCAGTTCCCCACCCACATCCAGATCCCCGGCGTCAGTCACCACGCGGCCATCTTCGGCTCTGACAGCCACCGCATAGCCGCGTGCCAGTGTCTTGAGCGGGGACAACACATCCAGCCGAGCGGAATTATCTCCGAATTTCTGCCGGTCCAGATCCAGCTTGTGGGCCATCAGCCCCTCTGCCTGTGCCGACAGCAGGCCGATCCGCTGACGCAGGCCGTTTATCCGCACGACGGGATTCTGGTGCAGAAGCGAGTTTTCCAGTCGGCTGTATTTTTCCTTGCAACTTTTGAGACTGTTGCATAATGCCAGATCCAGGCGTTCGTTCAGGTCATCCACCCGCTGGGCCAGATGCCCCAGCATCGTCCTCGGATCGTGCAACGCCCGCCGCAACGCTCCGACAGAGGCATCCAGGGTTGCCAGACGGCTCTCCATCAGCCTGACGAGCTGGCGGGAAAGGGCTTGCACCTGGCCGCGAAGCTCGTCGGCTGATGCAATCACCAGCTCGGCCGCGGCCGAGGGGGTGGGGGCACGCAGGTCGGCGGCAAAATCGCAGATACTCCAGTCGGTTTCATGGCCGACGGCCGATATGATCGGGATTCTGGAACGATAGACCGCCCGGGCCACGACCTCTTCGTTGAAGGCCCACAGATCCTCCAGCGAACCGCCACCACGCCCGACAATCAGCACATCCACCTCGGCCATGCGGTTCATGTCTTCAATCGCCCGCGCGATCTCCAGAGCCGCTCCTTCACCTTGGACCCGCACCGGGCAGATCTGAACCTCCAGCGCGGCAAAGCGCCGTTTGAGAACATTCAGGATATCATGGATCGCCGCGCCGGCCGGCGAAGTCACTACCCCCACTTTCCGGGGAAAACGCGGCAGGGGGAGCTTATGTTCCTCGGCAAACAGCCCTTCACCGGCCAGTTTCTCTTTCAGCTGGACAAAGGCGGCCTGCAGTGCTCCGACACCGGACGGCTCCAGGTATTCACAGATCAGCTGGTATTCGCCACGCTGGTCATAGACCGATATGTGCCCCCTGACGATCAGCGCCATGCCGTCGGCCGGGCGGAACTTGAGGTTTTTGACCGCGCTTTTGAACATCACGCAACGCAACTGCGCCCCGCTGTCCTTGAGGGTGAAATAACAATGACCGGAGGAGGGTAACGACAGATTGGAAACTTCGCCCTGCACCCAGAGCTGCTCGAAGTTTTCCTCAAGCACCCCACGTAGCAGAGCGGTCAGACGGCTGACCGTCAGAATCGTTTTTTCAGAGAAGATATCCATCACATCAATGCGGTCAGCAGATCAGGGACATGGTCAGCAGGATTTGAATATCAATAATCATCGGACGAGCCGCCGCCGTCAAAACCACCGCCGCCGCCGGAGAAATCATCACCGCCGCCACCGAAAGAGCCCCCACCACCATAGAAACCGCCGCCACCCCAGCCACCACCATAAAATCCGCCACCGCCGCCACCGCCCAACAGCCCGGAAAACAGCCTGGCCAGCAGAAAACCGCCAACCAGACCGGCGGCACCCAGCAGAAGCAGAGTCAGCAGACCCAGACCTGGAAAAGCGGCCGAGGCAGCCAGCGGCAGCCCGACTGCTCCGGCGGCACCGCCCAGATAGCGTGAAAAAAGGCCCAGAACAGCTGCAGCAACAGCAACCGCCATGAATATTGTGACAAGTGAGGGTGATTTTTTTGACGATCTTTTTCCGGACGCCTGCACGTCCCCTTTGAACTCCCCTTTTGTCGCGGCGATGATCGCATCCACGCCAACGCTGATGCCCTGGTCAAAGTTACCCGACTTCAGGTAGGGGCGCATGGTTTCCCTGATGATCCTGCCGGCGGTTATGTCAGGGAGCACACCCTGCAACCCCATGCCGACCTCGATGCGCACCTTGCGTTCGGCCTGGGCCAGGATCAACAGCACCCCGTTGTCCCGCCCGGTCTGGCCAAGCCTCCAGGACTCTGCTATCCGGATCGAGAACTGGTCAATGTCATCCCCCTGCAGTGACGGCACAGTAAGCACCGCAACCTGGTTGGAGGTGTCGCGCTCGAATGCGGCCAGCTTCTGTTCCAGTTGCTGTCTCGTTTCGGACGAGAGCATTCCGGCCAGGTCGTTGACCCGGCCGGTCAGCACAGGAGCATCCAGCGCCAGCAGTTGGAGCGGAAAGAGCAGCAGCGTTATCAACAGGATTATCTGTTTCATATCCGTTCAGGTCAGAACTTGACCTTGGGCGCTACCTTGGCGCCTTCCTCGGCTTTGAAGGCCTCTTTACGCTGCAGGTGCAGCAGCATCGAATTGGTCAGCGAATTGGGGAAGGTGCGGATGCTGGTGTTGAACACCTGCACCGACTTGTTATAGCGCTCACGAGCCACGTTGATGCGGTTCTCGGTGCCTTCCAGCTGTTTTTGCAGATCCATGAAATTCTGGTTGGCCTTCAGGTCCGGATACTTCTCAACCACCACCATCAGCCGCGAAAGCGCGCCGGAGAGCTCGCCCTGGGCCTGCTGGAACTTGTTCAGGCTCTCGGGATTGTTGAGCACGTCCTTGCTGACCTGCATCGACCCGACCTTGGCCCTGGCTTCGGTGACCGCTTTGAGCGTATCGGCTTCATGCTTGGCATAGCCCTTGACGACCTCGACCAGGTTGGGAATCAGGTCGGCGCGCCTCTGGTAGGACGACTCCACATTGCCCCAGGCTGCGATCACCGCTTCCTCGTTGGCCTGCATCGTGTTGTAGCCGCAACCGGACAGCAGGGCCAGCAGCAGCACAGTTGAGAGTAGGTTGATAAAACGTTTCATAATGTTCCTCCCTTGCATCTTGGTGTATTGGTTGAATTCAGACAGCGCAGTCGTTTTTACCGTAATAGATCTTCATGCCGGTCAGCAGCAGATTGCATACCAGCGGTGTAATATTGGCGACGATCAGCGGCAGGTCGCCGATAAGGATACCGTAAATCATCCAAAGCGCAACACCAATCGAGAGCAGGAGCGGCTGCCAGACCGAAATATCCCGTACATGGCGGCTTCTCAGGGTTTTAACCACCTGGGGAATAGCAGCCAGACTGGTGAGAGTGCCGGCAACAAGGCCGATGGTTGTCGGGCTCACGATCTCTTCCTGCCGTCAAAACCGGAACTGGCCCAGTCGATCTGGGTCAGCATGCCGCGCAGAACCGTGACTTCACGGCTGTCCAGGCTGGATCTGAAAAAAATGCGACGCAGCGAACGCATGATGTGATCCGGATTCTGTTCATTCAAAAAGCCGATCCTGTTCAGACTGGCATGCATATGCGTGAAGAGAGTTTCCATCTCTCCGGAAGTCGCCAGATCCAGAGGACGGCCACCGCCGGGAGAATCGCCGGCCTTGCCCAGTTCATAACAGAACAGCAGCACCGATTGGGCCAGGTTCAGCGAGCCGTACTCGGCCGAAGTCGGGATGGTGGCATGCCAGCGGCAGAGGGAGAGCTCTTCCGTGGTCAGGCCGTTGTCCTCACGACCGAAAACCAGCGCCGCCCGGCAATCATCCGTCGCCGACTCCCTGAAACGGAGCGCCACCTCCGGCGGCGTCAGGATCTCCTGGCGGTACTTGCCGTGCCGGCGGGTGGTGCCGACCGACAAACTGCAGTCGGACAGGGCCGAGGCCAGGTCCGGAAAGAGCTGGGCCGTTTCCAGAACATCCCTGGCGGCAACGGCGAATTTCAGTGATTCGGGATGGAAACGGTCGCACCCCTTCACCAGGCGCAGTTGCGTGAAGCCCATGTTTTTCATGGCACGGCAGGCCATGCCTATGTTTCCGGGCGACTGGGGTTCTACAAGTATAATGCAGATATCGGAATTCAAGTCATTGTCCTTCGTGAGTCACGGATTGCCCGGATACGGGCCAGGCGGTCCCTGGCCGGTTTTTTCATTTTCCAGGCGTGATATATGTGAATGAGCCAGATCGATGCAATTATGCCCAGCAACGCCAATGCAAGATAATGTTCGTAGTTACTGATATTGTCCAGGAACAGCGAGGCGCTTTTTCCGAACAGGTAGCCCCCCATGGCAAACACGACCGCCCAGGTAAGTGCGCTTACCAGATTAATCCAGAGAAAAGTGCGCGGAGCAAGCTTGGTGATGCCCAGAATTATGGGCAGAATGATTCTGAAACCATAGGTATATCTGGAGATGAATGCTACATACACGCCATACTTTTCGATCAGCTTCAAAGCGGCCCGAAACTTGCGGGCAATCGAGTGAAAGCGTTTAAGCAGCGCCCTGCCCTTCTGTCGGCCGAGGTAGAAATAGAACTGGTCGCCCAGAAAAGCTCCCACCCAGGCCGTCAGGACCACTGCGCTGATGTCCAGGTATCCCCGGAAGGCCAGAAAACCGGCCATCAGCAGGATCGCTTCCCCCTCCAGAAACGTTCCGACAAACAGGACCCAGTAACCATGGAGTTCAAGGTATTGCTTGAGGATCTGCTGAATATGCACAGTCAGCTCCGGCAACCGGACATGCTAGACAGCCAGTCTGCCGGCAACCTCCGACCTCATCAGATCCATCATCTCGTCGATCCTGGCATCACCGTCAACCGCCCTGGCATCGGACTCCACCAGGGACATGAAGTTTTCAAATCTGCCTTCATCCATCAGCAACCGCGGGCCGCCGCCATCCCTCAGCCGTTTTTCGATGATTTCCCGACCGGCCCTGGACAGGTAAGCGCTCGCCAATTCCTGAAGATCGTCAACCAGTTCGGCCATTTTAGCATCGTCCACGTCACCGCCTGGAAGCGGCTGTTCCATCTGTCGCGGCGCGGCATTGCGAAGCTGGGCTGCTTCCCACAACTTGGCCAGGTTCACCATCTGGAGCAGATCATAGCGCAGCAACTCTTCTATCGGCTTGGTCCCGCAGATATCGATCTTCGCGCCAGGCAGAGCCGCCACCTTGCGTGATTCATCGGGCTGGGATTCTATGCAGGTCGCGCCGTCATGGTAGAAACCGATCGGCAGGCCGTCCTTGTAAAACATCATGGCATAACGTTCCGGCGTGTAAAAGTGCACCACTCCGTTATGTCCCTGCGCTTTCAGACGGGCAAGCACGCCCTTGATATCGACCTGGCGCACCTCGTCCCCCTTAAACAGCCGCGTGCCCGCCACCAGAGCATGGGCACACATGGCCAGATCGGAGGTCATACGGTAGACATTGATCTCGCCCCCCAGGATGAACACCTTGTCGAACATCGCCACAATCGCTTCAAATCCGCTTTTATCGCGCCCCACCTCACTACTGACGGCGCACAGAAGTTTACCTTTGGCAAATATGCAGTAAGATTCGAAACCGGGAGCGGAATAACTGAGGTAGCCGGTAAAACCGCCCTTTCCAAGCTTTTCCAGTACATCCGGAACAACGACCTTTGTGGCGGAGATCTTTTCGTAGAGCGGGTTTGCTTTGGGCAGGAAATGCATTTCCTCAGCCTCCGGTATAATTGCGTTTTCCTGAACCAGTCGGGCCAAAGTGAGCCAACAATTTACTGACAAACCAGGATTGGGTTACCGTAAAGTATTTTAGTTATCATGTCAAAGCAAAATGGAGCTATGCAACCTGTCAATTATACTAGCATTACCAAGATATTAAGCTTGACAAGCACCACCTGTTAAAGTAGTTTTTTACAACTTTGGCCGCCATTTTCCGGCTCTTTGTAGCGGCTGATCTCAGCATGGGGATGTAGATGGCAGTAAGCTCGAAAAAAGACAAGCTGATCGAAGAAGCACAGAAGCTCGTACTGCGCGGCCAGTTTGACAAAGCGGTCAAGCTGTACGAGCAGATCCTGGCCCTGGACCCTTCGGCAATAAACCTGAAACAGAAGTTTGCCGAACTCCTGATCAAGGCCGGTCGTCTTGATGACGCCCGCAAAGAGTTTGAAGCCATAGGCAAGTACTTTTCCAAGAACGGTTTTTATCTCAAGGCAATTGCGGTCTACAAGCAGTTGCAGAAACTTTTCCCCTCGGATTACCTGATCTCGCTCACACTCGCCGAACTGAACGAAAAACATGGCCTGACCGCCAATGCCCTTTCGGAATACAAGCTGGTCTTCGATTATTATGAAAAATCAGGCAATAGCGCCGACGCCCTCAAGATACTCGATAAAATGCAGGCGGTTGATCCAGGCAACGTGCCGATCAAGATCAAGCTGGCGGAAGCCTTCTTCCAGAACAACAAAAAGGACGAATCCTACGCCCTGTTTTCCAAAACCGCCAGTATACTGCAGGAACGCGGTGAAAACGCCACGCTTTCCAGACTTAACACCCGTATCCAACAGCTGTTCCCGGAAAAGACCGAGTTTGTACTGGAGGTTTTTTCCGAACAGATAGCAAGCGGTAATGCAGCCAGCATCATGAACGGTCTGCAGGGACACCTGCGGAACCACCCGAACGACAAGCGCGCCTGGGATCTGGTTGTGGAAGCCTACCGGCAGCTGGACCAACCGCAAAAAATCAGGGCGGCTTATCAGCACTATTTCAAGTTTTTCCCAACCGACCCGGTTCCAATGGCGGGCATAATCTCCTGTCATGCGGCGGAAGGAAACCTTCCGGCTGCAATGGAACAACTGGAGCGCTACGAGTCGTCCCTGATTTCAGCCGGGTTCCTGGATGAACTGGACAAGATTTATCAAACGCTGAACAATATTGATCCGATAAATATCAAGATAATTGAGGGGATGATCAGGATCGCCAGAGCCGCCGGTAAAGTTGGCAACGTTGAAACACTGACTTCCAAACTGCAATCGCTGATAAACCTTACCGGCAACAATAAAACAGTCACGTCCCCACCTGAACCGGTTCCAAGTTTTTTTGAAACCACCGGCAATATTGTATCCCAAGTATCAGCTTCGCCTATTCCATCCATACCGGAACAGGGTCAAACAGCTGAAGCGGACGATCCGGCTATTGATGTTTTCAGTGATGCTTTCGCCGGACCGGAGATACCAGGATTGGAGGAAAGCTCTGCCGGTGATATTGAAATAGAGATTGAACTCGATATCGACGACGACTCCAATCCCACACAAACAGCACCGGAAACAGCCGATGACGTAATCGCCGGCGACTGGCTCGACTCGGTTGGCGGGTTGTTCGACAGCATCACAACCTCTCCGCGCGGCGTCCGTTTCGGCAACGAGATGGATAATTCGGACGCCCAGTCGCATTTTGATCTTGGACTGGCGTTCAAGGAAATGGGATTGTACGACGAAGCTATCAACGAGTTCCGCCAGGCTTCACTGGACGCTTCCCGCAGGTTTGAGTGTTTGATCCTGCAGGGGGCATGCCTGCGCGATCGCGGCGAATACGACACTGCGGAAAGTATGCTGAACGCCCTCTTGAAGCCCGGCTTGAGCCTGGAAGATTCCAGTGCGGTAAAATATGAGCTGGTTCTTACCTATGAATGCGCCGGAAAAACCGATCAGGCCACTCAAATGCTGAATGACATAGATTCCAGCAACCCCGGTTTCCGGGACGTCAGTTCCCGCCTCAATGCCGCAAACCTTGAGAGCTCACTGGATTTCTCCGATGACGACCTGAAAGATTTTGGTCTTAAGTAGCCTCTCTCCAAACATCCGATCAAATGTTCGCCATCATCATTCTCCCGTCAAAAAAATGGGAGAATCTCTTCCGCCAAGGTGTCAGTGTGCGGAACGAAAGAGCTGCAGCGGCGCCGTGATCTTGAGCGGAGCGGTAAACACGTCCCTTTCATAACTCTCCGGAAGCGGCGGCATCGGAGCGGACTTGTCGATGGACTCCAGCAAGGCCCGGTCTGCTTCGATCGAGCCGGTCCCCCTGTTAATCCGCCTGTCAACAAGAGTTCCATCCCGCAGAATCACCAAAATCGCCGATCCATCCTGACGTACCGCTTCCTTCAATGTCCCGGCCTTCTCCCACCACTGTTTGTTGATCCTCTCAACCAGCAACAGATAATAATCACGGATATCCGCGCGCAGGGTAGCTCCATCACCAAGAGAACTTACAAAACCATGGGACATGCCCAGGCCGAGCGGTGTTGAGCCGATATCCGGAGCGGGTGCAGCTTCATTATCGGAAGTGGCTGTTTCAGGCTGTTTTTCCTGACCGGGTTCGGGGGGCGTCCGTTGCTGTTCGGGAACAGGAGAATCGGCGGCGGGTTGGGACATGATCGCGGTTGGCGAGTCGGCCGGGGTTGATACGAGATCACGCATTTCCAGATAACTTGCGGTTTTTACAGCGGCCGGGGCGGTCCAGATGTAGGCGAGAAACAGTACGGAAACCAGGTGCAGACCGACTGAAACGATTAGGCACAGTATGAAAATCGGTTTAAGCGTATTGGCGGCAGAGTTTCCGTCGGTCAAAATTGTCGGCTCTCCAGAATGATGTTTCAATTTATTCGTGAAATACTTATGTGATGTGATATAACACATTCGTGAAATTTCGACATAGTGAATAAGATTCAAGGGGGTTTCAAAATGAATAAAATCAGCTTGACCATGATGTCACTTGCCCTGTCTGTATGCATCTTTGCGACAGTTCAGGCGGCGGAACTGCTTGACGTCAAGCCCGTCGTTTCAGGGACTGATGTTTCAGTTGAAATCAGCGCTGATATCCCGATGACATTTACCTATTACAAGATTCCGGGTGAAGCGCGGGCCGTGGTAGATATAGCCGATGTCAATCCCGAGAAAATCGAAGCGCTTATCATCGTCAACAAGGGAATCATATCCAGCATCAGCGTGGACAATGCTCAAATTTCAGGTATGCCGGCCAGCCGGGTCATATTCAATCTTACGAGCCAGGCGGATATTTCCGTTTCGGCAAGTCCCGACCGCAAGCAGTTGACGGCAACATTCATCGGTTCCGCGGCCAAGCCCGCGCCGGCCGCTGCGGCACAGGACGCCAAGCAGCTGCAAGCTTCCGAGCCTGCGTCCGCGCCGATAGAACAGAAGCAAGCGGTAGCCGAAAACAAGCCGGCCCCTCAAGCGCAACCTCCGCTTAAGGAAGTAAAAGAGGAGGACCCGCTGGGACTTGACGAACCGCCCGCAACCACAAGCGCCGCAGCCATGCCGACACTCCCCCCGCCCGCCCGCTCGAAAAAGCTGGAACCTGTCGTACCGGACACCCCGGCCAGGTCTGGCGCTGTAACCATCAACAATATCGTGACCGGAGATTCGTACATCGACATCCGGACCGATGGCACGGTTGGCGATTACAAGATCATCACGCTGTCAAAACCGGAGCGGGTCTCCATCGACATACCCGGCGCCAGAAGCTCTCTGAAAGCCAAACAGGTACCGATAAAAAAATTCGGGATTACCAGGGCAAGAGTCGGAATATACAAGACACGCGTGAGGGTCGTACTTGACGCTTCGGCAGCCGCTTTCCCGAAATATACCATCACCAACAGGCCGAATGCCCTCAGAATCAATTTCAATTAGCCTGACAAAAGCGGGTTGTTAATCAAAAAGTCCGTTTACCTGGTTTATGGCCTGGTAAACGGACTTTTTTGAATCATGCCACTGAGATCAGAATCTCAGCACTTGCCGCGCTCACCCCTGAACTTGGAATAGAGCACCGGCAACAACGCAAAAAATCCCAGAAGAGCAAATGAACCGAGCACGCGCGGCGAGGCGATGCCTGAAAGAGAAGTGATGGTTGCCAGGCTGGCGCCGGCATTGACATAGACGAATCCTCCCGGGATGATGCCTATCGCCGTGCCCAGCACGAAAGTCCGTAGCGGCAGTCTGGTCAAACCGGCGGCCAGATTGATCAGAAAAAACGGGAATATCGGCACGAGCCGCAGAAACAGCAGGTAGTTGAAGCCGCGCTGTTCAAGTTCACGGTTCAATGTTTCCAGTTTCCCGCCGAATCTTGAAATCACCGTATCCCGCAGCAGATAGCGCGTTACCAGGAAAGCCAGCACCGCTCCGATCGTGGCGGCAATCATCGCATAGACAGTCCCCATCACGACTCCGAAAATAGCGCCGGCCGCCAGCGACATGATGGCCGCGCCCGGAAGCGACAGCGCAGTCTGGAGTATGTACAGCGCCATGAAGCCTACCGCCATACCTGCCGTATGAGCCTCATTATAACGGAGCAGCGCCTGATGGTTGGCCTTGAGGGTTTCCAGGGTCAGAAACCGCTGCAAATCAAAATAAAAGAAGAGCGCAATGGCGAGCACGGCCACCGCAAAAATTACAACCTTGGCATAATTCATACAAACTCCGCTGGCAGAAATGTTCCCGGACCGAAACCTGCCGGAGGCACCGTTTCAAAGACGCCGGTGACTCCAATCGCCTAGACGGAACTGGCCGTACCGTCCCAAATTAAAATCATATGGAGACGGCCGGCCAGTTCTAAAACGATCCGACTACAGACGGTATTACAAGCAACAGCCGCCTATGTATTTCAGTTCTCGGTCATGAAGTGCTGCTCGTAGAGGTCCTCAAGAGCCTGCAGATGGCGGCTTTCTTCCTTGTGCAGCTGTGCGAACAATTTCCCCATTGGTGCGCCTGCGCAGCCATCCGAAACCTTTCCGTAAAAATCCACTGCCCCTTTTTCAAGGTGGATGGCATAAACCATCGCTTCGCGCACACCCGACTGCGGTCCCAGCTCCTGCTTCTTGAAAACGTAATCCAGGCGCATGGTGGGAATCGTCTGTTCAAGGACGTCACTGCCTTCCATGCGCCCGTCCAGCAGCGCCTTTTCCAGCTGATGCTTGTGATTAAGCTCGTCCAGTGCGTTATCACGCAACAGCTCCCTGGCGCCTTTATTGGTCAGCATGCGGATAGCGGACAGGTATGTGCGAAAGCCCTCTTCTTCCATCTTGATGGCCATCTCCACCGCGGCATCAAAGGTATAGCAAACTTGATCGTTGTTCATGGTTACGCCTCCTGTTCTATCAGCTTGGCTGATTTTATGATTACCGGTTCAACGGGAACATCCGAATGTCCGTTCTTATTGCCGGTCTTGACCGCCCGGATCTGATCTACGACGTCCATGCCGTCCAGAACCTGTCCGAAGACGCAATACCCAAAACGGTCCTGATGCTTGCCCTGGTGATCGAGAAAGGCGTTATCCACGGTATTGATAAAAAACTGGCAGGTAGCCGAGTCAACCACCGCGGTACGGGCCATGGCCAGTGTGCCGCGCGTGTTTTTCAGGCCGTTGGTGGCCTCGTTTTTGATGGCGAACTTGGTTTTTTTCGTCTCCAGATTCTCGTTCATACCGCCGCCCTGAATCATGAAATCCTTGATGACGCGATGGAAGATCAAGCCGTCATAATGGCCATCCTTAACGTAGGAGAGAAAGTTTTTAACCGTGAGCGGCGCCTTCTCCTTGAAAAGTTCAATTTTGATATTCCCCATGGAAGTTTCCAGCATGACCTGCGGATTCTGTTCTGACATTACCAATCCTCCAAAATAATTAGTTTTGTATCCTGCCTGACTCTGTATACAATTCTGCTTGTGTATCATAGTACGAGAAAAATTTAAACTTCATTTTCGAACGATTGCCAACAGTTCATAGCTGGGCTAAAGTAGAACTATTAAAAGAAGAGCAACTTTCGGAGGGAACAATATGAAAAATATCACATTTTTATTGTTGCTGACTGCGAGCATCATCTGTCCGGCGACAGGAATAGCGGCCACATCTCCGGGCAGTGCTGAAATCCGGAACAACGTGATAGCGTCAAGCACGGCTTCCGTCTCCGGGGCAGAGATCGGCACACCGGCGCCGGACTTCACTCTTGATGCGGTTGTCAACCAGGAATTCAAGAAAATCAGCCTGAGCGACTACCGGGGAAAGTGGGTGGTGCTTTTCTTCTACCCCGGCGACTTCACCTTCGTCTGCCCGACCGAGATCAACGGCTTCAACAAATCGCTGCCGGATTTCACCAGACTCAACACCGAAGTTTTGGCTGTATCGGTGGACAGCAAGTTTTCCCACCTGGCCTGGATCAGAAGCGGGGCGCTGGACAAACTGGGGTTCCCGCTTTTGTCCGATTTCAGCAAACAGACCGCCAAAGCCTACGGGGTACTGGATACGGTTCAAGGCAGCGCACGCCGGGGACTCTTCATCATCGATCCCAAAGGGGTGCTCCAGCACATGCTGATCCACAACGACAAGGTCGGACGCAGCATCGAAGAAACCCTGAGGGTGTTGACGGCACTCCAGACCGAGGAACTCTGCCCGCTCAACTGGAAAGCGGGGGACAAGACCCTTAAACCCTGAAATCGGAGATTTCTGAAAACAAAAAAAGTGGTGCGTCTCGCGAGACGCACCCCTTTTTTTGTTGAAAACCGTTTCGGATTGCCGCTGACTACTGGATCCTCAGCACAATCTTGCCGAAATGCTTGTCCTCTTCCATCATGCGGTGCGCCTCGGCCACCTGATCGATCGTGAAGACCTTTTCGATGATCGGCACAATGCTCCGGTCGGCAAACTTCGGCAGGGCACGACGGGTAAATTCGGCCACGATCTCGGCTTTTTCCGGCACCGGACGGGAACGGAGCACGCTGCCGATGATCTGCTGGCGCTTAACCATCATCAGCGCCAGGTTAAGTTCGGCCTTGATGCCACTGATCACACCAATAACCACCAACCGCCCCTTGTACCCCAGCGAGTTCATGTTGGGAGCCAGGTACTTGGCGCCCACATGGTCCAGAATCAGGTCCACACCCTTCTTGGCGGTATACTCCTTGACGACTTCGGTGAAATCGGGAGTTTCGTGGAAGTTGATCAGGAAATCGGCGCCGATCTCCCTGACCCGCTCCATCTTGGCCGGAGATGCGGTCACAATCAGCTTGCCGGATGGTGCAAGCGCCCGGCAGAGCTGGATGGCAGCGGTGTTGACGCCGCCTCCGCCGCCGTGCAGGATCGCGCTCTGGCCATCCTTGAATTCTCCGATCATGAATACGTTCAGAAAGGCGGTGATGTACGACTCGCAGACACAGGCCGCCTCCTCGAAGCTCATGCTCTCCGGGATTCTCATCAGGTGGCCGGCATAGGCCACGGCAAACTCGGCGTAACCACCGCCGCCGACCAGTGTCATCACCCGCTCGCCGACCTGCCAGCCGCTGACGCCGGCTCCCAGATCTTCGATGACACCGGCAACTTCCAGCCCCAGGATTTCGGAATCACCCGGCGGCGGTGGATACTTGCCTTCGCGCTGCACCAGGTCCGGACGGTTGATCGATGTCGCAAACACCTTGACCAAGACCTGACCCTCACCCGGAACCGGCTTCTGAGCTTCCCCCACCTTGAGCACATCCACTCCACCAAAAGCCTCCATCAGAACTGCCTTCATACCGTTACCTCCTGATAATTTTATAACCGCGAGAGAACATCAAAACCACGTTTGGCTGATGAATGTAACGGCTTGGAACTATTTTGTAAACACAAAATCTTCCATCTTGTCCGCCTTGATTTAGTGCTGTTTTTCTGCCATAAAAGGTTTGCTCTTAACTAATGAACAGAGGACTTACAAAATGCACATCATGGTCACCAACGACGACGGCATCCACGTCCCCGGAATCCGGGCCCTGGCTGAAGCGATGAAAGAGCTGGGACAGGTAACGGTTGTCGCACCCGACCGCGAGCGCAGCGCGGCCGGCCATTCGCTGACCCTGCATTCTCCGCTGCGCGTATTCGAGCTGCACCAGGGCTGGTACGCGGTGGACGGCACCCCCACCGACTGCGTCAACATGGGCATCCACAACCTGCTGCCGAATGCCCCGGACCTGGTGGTCTCCGGCATCAACCACGGCCCCAACCTGGGCGACGACGTCACCTACTCCGGCACCGTGGCGGCCGCGATGGAGGCCAACCTGATGGGCATACCGGCCATCGCCTTCTCGCTGGCTACCTTCAGCCACAGCGAAAACTTCAGCGATGCGGCCCGGATCGCACTGCGCGTGGCCAGACAGGTCATATCCAACGGCTTGCCGAGCGACACCTTTCTGAATGTGAACATACCCGACCAGCCGCTTGCAAACATGCTGACACCGATGATTACCCGCCAGGGAAAACGCTCCTTCGTTGGCAAGATTGTCGACAAGACCGATCCCCGCGGACGCAAGTACTTCTGGATCGGCAGCGAAGAGCCGGACTTCAACGACGAAAGCGGAACCGACTTTCACGCCATTAACCGACAGCACGTGTCAATCACCCCGCTCCACCTGGATCTCACCAACCATGAATCCCTGAAGCTTCTGGCCGGATGGTCGTTTTGACGCATCTGGACTTTTCAACACCCCTCTGCTATAGTTCCGCCATTTTTGGGGCCAGACATGAATTTTGACATTGCCAGAAGAAAAATGGTGCAGGAGCAGATCGTGGCACGCGGCGTCAACAGCCGTAGCGTTATTGACGCCATGCTCAAGATTCCGCGCCACATATTCGTCCAGGAAGCCTTCGCGATGCAGGCCTACAGCGACTCCCCGCTTCCGATCGGCGAAAAGCAGACCATCTCGCAGCCTTACATGGTGGCGTTGATGACGGAGCTGCTGGAACTGAACGGCACTGAAAAAGTTCTGGAAATCGGCACCGGTTCCGGCTATCAGACCGCCATCCTGGCCACATTGGCGGACCGGGTCTACTCGGCCGAACGCATCAGACCGCTGGCGCTACGCGCCAGGAAATGCCTGGATTCGCTCAGGCTGTTCAACGTCCAGCTCCGGATAAACGACAACGAGGGGAGCCAGATCGGCTGGGAAGAGGAAGCCCCCTTTGATGCCATCATCGTCACGGCCGGGGCTCCCGATGTTCCGGGAATCCTGGTGGAGCAGCTGGCTCCGGGCGGACGGCTGGTGATACCGGTGGGTAACGAGTCCGAGCAGCAGCTTCTGAAAATAGTCAAGAACGACCAGGGCGAACTGGAAAGCACCACCTCGGTAGCCTGCCGCTTTGTGCCGCTGATCGGCAAACAGGGGTGGCAGATTTAACAGTCCATGGGAACGGGAGAACATCCGGATCATGCATGATGACAATCTTCTTACTGACTGCTTC
The DNA here is from genome assembly GCA_001802125.1 of Geobacteraceae bacterium GWC2_55_20. Classification (GTDB taxonomy): domain Bacteria; phylum Desulfobacterota; class Desulfuromonadia; order Geobacterales; family Pseudopelobacteraceae; genus JACRCG01. Next base: position 39,854 of record MGZK01000059.1, on the reverse strand, counting down.
GCGGAAAAAGATATCTCGCTGGATACTCCTGTCGCTGTACTGGACGACATCGAAGAGCCGCTGCTGTTTTCCGAAGAGGACACCCCCGTCGAGGATGCCTCCGAAATCGAGATTCCCCTGGTTGAGCTGGAGCGCTATGACGACGCGATAAAGATCTATCTGCGCGACATCCAGCGTACTCCGCTGCTTAATGCAGAATCCGAAAAAGAGCTCGCCCGCAAGATCGAAAAAGGTGACAAAGCGGCCCGCGACAAGATGATCGAGTCCAACCTGCGGCTGGTGGTAAAAATCGCCAAACGCTATGTAAACCGCGGCCTGCCTTTTCTGGACCTGATCGAGGAGGGCAACCTGGGACTGATCAAAGCGGTCGAACGCTTCAACCTGGCCAAGGAATGCCGGTTCTCGACCTACGCCACCTGGTGGATACGCCAGGCCATAGAACGCTCTCTGATCAACCAGTCCCGCACAATCCGCCTGCCGGTGCATGTTTCCGACGACATCAACCGCATGCTGCGAATCACGCGCGGCCTTTCCCAGGAACTGCAGCGCGAGCCCAGCGTCCAGGAAGTCGCCGAAGCCATGAATGCCAAGCAGCCATATGTCCGCCGGCTGATGACACTTTTGCGGCGCACCTGCTCCATAGAAAGCCCCATCGGTGACAACAACGATTATTCCCTGATCGACACCATCGAAGACAGCTCCATGGTAGCGCCATCCGTATTGCTTGAGAATATCGATATTTTTGAAATGATCTCGGAACACTTCGACTCGCTCTCTGAAAACGAGAAAACTATCCTGACGCTTCGTTTCGGCCTGGACGACAAGGAGCCTCAAACGCTGGACACCATCGGCCAGCTGTTCGGAGTCACCCGCGAACGGATCCGTCAGATTGAATCCAAATGCATTGAAAAGCTGCGTAAAAGTGCTGCGCAACAAACATCGAGAAAATAAAACATCAAGGAGAAGCACCCTATGGACGACCTGAAAGACATCATCCGCGATATCCCCGACTTTCCCAAAAAAGGCATCATCTTCAAGGACATCACCACGCTGCTGCAGGACGCGAAATCATACCAGAAGATGGTTGACCTGCTTTCCCACCGCTACATCGGCAAACGGATCGACAAGGTGGTCGGAGTCGAGGCGCGCGGCTTCATCATCGGCTCGGCACTTGCGTACAAACTGGGGGCCGGAATCGTGCTGGTCCGCAAACCGGGGAAACTCCCCTCCGAGACCTTCAGCAAAACATACGAACTGGAATACGGCACCGACACGCTGGAAATCCACAAGGACGCCATCAAGCCGGGCGAACGCATCCTGATTGCCGATGACCTGCTGGCCACCGGCGGCACCATGGAGGCCGTAGTCGATATGGTCCAGAGCATGGGGGGCGAAATTGTGGAGTGCTGTTTCATGGCCGAGCTGGATTTTCTGAACGGCCGTAACCGGCTGCCGAAAGGCAAGGTCTTTTCATTGCTCACTTTTTAAGGAAAGTGGTTGAACAGAAGCGCCATCTCTGCTATACCACTCCAGCATTTCATATATGTCCCCGTAGCTCAGCAGGATAGAGCACTTCCCTCCTAAGGAAGGGGTGGTAGATAATTTAGGCACAATATTTACAAACAATTACGGCGGCTTGCGCACATCTGCACAAGCCGCTTTTATTAATAAGCGATTTTCATGACCTATTCATGACCAATCAACATGTTATACCGTCCTATTTTGCTATAACTTATAGATAGCATTATAAGAACATAGTGTGAGGCGTCTTATGGCAAAGGCTGACGACAAAAAGAAAAGGCGTGGAGTGCAGCGATTATTTGATGAGGCCGCCAACGCCCCTGAGACAAAGGCAATTCTAAAGGCACTTGAACAGCCTGGAATAATTGAAACTATTGAGAAGCAAAAGATTAAGATGCTGGACTCAATGCACCGTCAGAGCGTCACGCGTTTCAGGGACCGACAAATTATTGATTATTATTCCAAACTTGAGGCAAAAGCACTAGCTCCTACCCCAAAGAGCCAACAGCAATTGCCAGCGACTACAACTATGATTACAGAGGCAGAGTTCCTTGAAATGGTGGGACGCGGCACCAAGTCGTCAGCGGCAAATTCTGCCTGGGTGCTGCGCCGAATCCATGACGCGGTGAAACAGGGTGACAAGGGCCTATTTCCGTCTTTCAAAGTAATGGGACGGAATCGCATGTACCACCTAGACTCAGTAAAAGCGTGGATGGCCCAGCACCCGCTGGACAAGAATTAAGCTGCCCACACAAAAAGGTGCCCCCCTCCCACCGGAGTTGGCACCTTTTTATATTTAATCAATTTCCACTAAGCATCGCCGTATAACAAGCAATGACTTCCAAACGACCATGGCCGGTCTCGAAAACCAGCTCCTCAATCATTTTATCTCTAGCATCTTCAGGCGCTGCCAGTATCTTTTCGCAGCGTTCAATAATCCACTCTCTCCTGAGCGTGTGCATATTGGCACCGCTTATTCTTGTGGCGCCAGCTGAAGACAATTCATTTTGAAGCTGCTTTATTCCCTGTTTCAAACTTTTGCCCTCGTCGATAAGCTTGCCCTCATGGCTCGCTCGGTACTCCTGGTTCGCCTTGAGTGCGGCTCTCTGCTGCTCATTTTCAATCAGAATTTCGCGTGGTCTGTTGCCTTTAGCCCCTTCAACAACAAGTTTTTCAACTCCGTCACTGGTCACTGTTTTCCAGGACAAGACCGATTCTTTCTGGCGAAGGCCAAAAAGCAATGCCATAGAATAAGCCAGACGGTTGTTCTCAGAGAGCTTTGCAGCTACATCCTGCATTTTAGATAGATTGACGCGTTCATCAGCATGTTTAGTGCGATTCGCAATATTTCGCGCACAACCTAATTGCGAATTGCTCGGCACTATATCCGGTTTGCCTATTGCGCGGCACAGCGTCCGCATTGCAGTTGCGTGGTTCGCCATACGACCAGCAGAGAGACTCGTGCCGGATGCCGTTTTTAGTTCAGCAAAATATCGTGCAACGTGCGCCGGTTTCATGTGACGAATTGAATTTAACCCATAACGCTGCATGCACCGGCCAATATTACCGATACAACGCAGCTTGTCTTTGACGGTCAACGATGCACCACGCCTGAGTTTCCCTACTATGGAGCGTGCTTCATATTCAATTTTACACATTTTTTTACTAGCAGTACTGGCAGCATTATTCTTTCTGGTCATCATCTGCCACCGTAAGTATTGACGCATTCAGTTTCTGACTCATGCGAGTACAGCCTAACTGGGAATTTGTCGGAACCATTTCTGGCACCCCCATCATTTTGCAGAGAATGCGTAACGCCGTTGCATGTGCTGCAATACGACTGGCAGACAGGCCAGCTAATTCGGTAAAATAAAGTTCAATTAGCTCACTACTAATCTCAGTAATTGAGTTAAGGCCATAGCCTTCTTCCATCCGTCTGCCGAACCTGCGTAAACATCTGTGAATCTCATCTACTGACCGCGATGACCTTTTGAGCAATAGCCCTGGTACAAACACCGCTTCCCACTCAACCTTCGTCATTTTTCGTCCTACTGTTACAGAATTGCATTTTTTCCTACCCATATTGTACCTCCGACATATTTGATTCCCACTCCCACGTCAGCCGTCAACAACGGCTCACATGGAAGGGTTCTCGGCGCGAAAAGTTTGTTAAGTGTATGAAGTCGAAAGTCTGATAAGACTTTTGCAGAAGGAGGATTAACCCCAGCCATTGTTGACAATGGTGTTCATTCCGCAACCAGACGTTATTTCCATGTCTTGCCGTTGGCATCGCATGGAACCCTGCATAGGGTCGTCTGGTGACCTGATTAGCATGCTTTTTTGTCGCATGCCCGCGCCATCACATGATGGAGGTATATTACTTTTTAGTGTTTCTACTCTTGCGGTTGTCGCTGCTCTACCGCAAAATTCAACTTGTGTGAAGCCGGATAAAACGCGGCATCACAGACCAGGCGCAGTGCCCGTCTCTATCTCTTGCCTCGTAGCGCTAGCCGCGCATACTCAACTTTAGACAGAGACGGGCCACAAAAATGCACTGCTGTGGTAACAGAGTGCCGGGTGGAGAAAAGACTCCCCCGGCACAGTTACGCATATTAGCTGCCGTCAGACTCGCGCCGATTCAAGATGAAATCGGCGGCGCGCTGTCCGGCGGCAGCGGCATGAATAATCATGCCGCGATTATCCTTAGACTTGAGGGCGGCAAGCCACCCTTTTATATACGCTGCGCTGTTGTCAATAGTCGCATTGACAAGACCGATTTCAGACATAACGAAGGCTGCGCAGGTTTCTGCTACAAGCTCTTCCATGCCATAGTCGCTACTCCCGTAATACGCAGATTTTGTGACAGTAGCGCGACTCAATCTGCTACTGTGGCCAGTGGCGTGACCACATTCGTGTAGCAACGTCTGATAGAATTCTTCGTCACTGTGAAACAATTCATGCCGCGGCATATTAATGTAATCCAGTGATGGCGAGTAATATGCCCTGGCTTCGCCGAACTTGATTTCCGGCCGCTGCGGCATATTTTCTATAACGCGCTCGGCGGCTTCAATCGGTGAAAACTGCCTGGTTATTTCGGTTACGGCCGGCAGCTCTATTCCGCTGACATCATCGAGAGAAAAAACGCGATAATAACGAAGTACTGGGATGGTTTTTTCATCACCAGTGGTGCGGTCGGCGACTTCTTTGATTGACCAGAACACTACCGGCAGCGACTTGGCGCCGGCATTAACATTACCGCCTTTTTCTTGAATTTGCCGGTATGTGGCGAACCATGTTCCGCCAGTGCAGCCAAGCAAAAATGCATTGATGCCGCGATACGGTTTGCCAGTAACAATGTTTTTCGGTGCCGCAGCGCTACCGTTCCACGGTTTACGCCAGGGGATGCAGCCAGCCTCCAGTTTTTCGATGATGATGTTGGTAATAATGTCCGCCACGTTGGCCTTGGTGTCAGAGTTCTTCGTTTTCATGGCACTCTCCTTTTAAGTTATAACAACCCTCGTTCGACAAAACTCAGGTACTCACCGTTACCGATTATGATGTGGTCTAAAATCTTGATGCCCATGATTTCGCCCGCTTCTTTGAGCCGTCGGGTGATTGCAATATCCTCACTGCTCGGTGTCGGGTCTCCTGATGGATGGTTATGCAAGCATAAAATTGATGAGGCTGAACTCAGGCATGCTGTCGAAAAAATGGACCTCGGGTGAACAATCGACTGATTAAGGCTGCCGATACTAACAACGTCCAATGCCAGAATTCTGTTCTTGCCATCAAGATGAAGCGTGATAAACATTTCTTTGATTTCCTTCATCAGGAACTGGAACGTATCTGAAACCTGCGACGGTGTTGTGTAGCGTTGTCCAGTTTTCAGATAATTTGTGATTTCCTCTCTGACAGTTAGAGTTTCGTAAACAGCTTTAATCTGTTTGAATCTGATTATTCTCGGCTTGTTGGTAGTTTCTTCTTTTCCGAATAAGGTCTCGATTGTCATGTGCTCTCTCCTTTTCTGTTTGTGTGGTTGATTTTTGTTAGACCTGCGGACGTGTTAATGCGTTCCTGCTGATTGGCGAATTGTGTGGAAAATTGATTAACAATGAGGGTGATAAAGCGTGGTGGTGCCGCAAAAACAGGGATTTCCAGGAAGACGCAGAGAGGCGATAAAAAGCCAGCTCGGCTGATAACGGTGGCGTCACAGCAAACGGCTGCTGATTACAAAAGTGAGGCTTTGACTACTATTGGGGATATTCTGGACAGAGCTTCGCTCTTGTCGTGCGGATATGCGTCTGGCGCATTTGGAAGGGGCACCCGGTTGGGTGTGGAATAGATATTAAATTGATATCGGCGACAGCAAGATATGTCAACAGCTTCCTATCATAAGCATCTATAAATAGTTGTCAAATTCAGCCAACTTAAACGAACATTAAAAATATTGACATTTGAACTCAGTTTACATAAATGTTTTTTGCATAATTTATCGTACTTTCAAACTGGCTAACGAGCCGAATGGCTTAATGCTTAAATAATCGGAACGTCGCGCGATTTGAGGTTTTGCTTCCTCCTTCTGGAATGTTGCATAAAGAATGTCAACGCCGCTTATCCGCCTAAGTGCAGGTAAGCGGCGTTTTTATTTGATACATAGTGCATATTAGGAATCAATTATAAAAAACACCACTGCTTATTTGGGTTCCGGGCATATGTATCGCCGAGAGCTTCAATCATCAACCGTTCCAGATTATATGTAAACTTGGCGGTCTTTTCCTTTAAGCGTAGGTCTTCAAGATAAAACAATGGCTAAAGAACCCATTAAAGCATCCACTATGCAGCCACTTCAACACGATTGCGCCCATTCTCCTTGGCCTTGTAAAGGGCTGCGTCGGCAGCCTTGACAAGGGAGTGCCCATCCTGTCTCCCCTCCTTGCCGCTTACAGCCACCCCGAGACTGATGGTGACCGGTATCAGCCCCTCCGATGTATCCATGCTATCCTGGCTTATGCAGGAACGGAGTCTTTCCGCGAAAGCGACAGCACACTCCAGGCAACACTCGGGGAGGACAATCAGGAACTCCTCGCCGCCGTAACGCCCGATGGAATCGTATGATCGCTCCATGGAATGCATTTTTTCGGCGGTTATTCGGAGCACTGCGTCTCCCGCGAGATGCCCGTATGTGTCATTTACCATTTTGAAATGATCGATATCTACCATGATTACGCTGGCACAAACCCCGTCTCGCCCGGACCTGGCCAGCTCCTTGTCCAGAATGCTGAGGATCTCTTCATGGTTCAACAAGCCGGTAAGTGAATCGTGGGTGGCCTTTGCATATAGGATTTTGTGGGCCGCCAACAGTTCATCCTGCAGTTCGATGATCCGCCTGCCGGCGCGAAGGCGAACCTTCAATTCGTTGTGCTTGAATGGCTTGATAATGTAGTCATCCGCTCCGGCTTCCATGCCGATGACGAGATCCTCGTCTCTCTGCTGCGACGTCAGAAGAATTATGTAAGTATAAAACTCTCCCGCATCTCTCCTGATTTTCCGGCAAATCTCTACCCCCTCCATGCCCGGCATCTTCCAGTCAAGGATCGCAAGTTTCGGTGCATCTTCCGACAGCAGAACCTGATATGCCTCGTTGCCATCGCGCGCAACGACCACCTCGTATCCCCACTTGACCAGTATCTCTTCAAGAAGGCGTCGAAACGCGGGCTCGTCTTCCGCTATCAGAATTTTCATGGTTTCATTCTCCGCTGATTCAGGTTCAGGTTGGAACTCAATCCGCTGCAAGGGTGAAGTAAAAGATCGCTCCCTTGCCCGGTTCACCTTCGGCCCACACCCTGCCGCCATGGCGGCGGATGATTCGCTCCACCGTGGCCAGGCCGATGCCGAAACCCAGGTATTCTTCGGCACCGGGGAGTCGCTGGAATGGGGCAAAGAGCTTGTCTGCATCCGCCATGTCAAAGCCGTGTCCGTTATCCTGGACGAAATAGACCGGCTTGCCGCCGATCTCAGTTGCGCCGAACTCGATGAGCCCTTGCTCCCGCGTGGCAGTAAACTTCCAGGCGTTACAGAGAAGATTGTCCAAGACAACCCGCAGCAGGTTTGCATCCCCATCGGCAATTATCCCATCGGCAATCCGGATCTCGACCCGGCGCGCGGACTCCGTTCCCTTCAGTTCCGTGGCTATCTCTTTAAAAATGCTGCTGAGATCGACTCTGTCCCGGTTCAGTTCGACATGCGCCAGCCGGGAGGAATTAAGTAGCGCCTCAATAAGCTGGCTCATGCGCAGGGTGCCTTCGTAGGCCTGTTGGATGTAATGAAGGCACTTCTCGTCGAGTTTGTCTCCGTAAAACTCCTTGATCATCTGGCAGTAGCTGCTGATAACATTCAATGGATTTCGAAGATCGTGGGCTACGGTGTAATTGAATGCCTCCAGTTCCAGGTTGGCCGCCTCAAGCTCGGTGTTCACCCTCTCGATTTCCTCCTCCGCCTGCTTGCGTTCGGTAATGTCTTCCATGGCCAGAAGGATGATGTGTGAGCCGATATCTTTCCTGAAAATCTGCCGGGCGTTGAGCAGAATGATCTTGCGGCCGATATCCTGAAAATCATGCTCGACTTCATAGCCGTTGAACACCGTATCATGGGGGAGGATCTCCTCAAAGAGCACCCGCAGCTTGGGAATGTCCCATTGCCGGTTACCGAGGTCGTAGATGAAATTCCCGATTGTTGCTTCGGGCGTTACCTTGAAGGCATCGTAGAAGCTGTGGTTGGCGGTGAGAATCTTCAAGTCCGAATTCAGCACCACCATCGGCTCGCGTACGGTTTCGACGATGTTCTCGGCATATTCCCTGGCATTCTGGATTTCTGCTTCCAACTGCTTGCGGAGTGTTATGTCGCTTATCAGACTTATAACGAGAACGCCGTTGGTGGTTTCAATAAAGCTCAAGTTGATTTCCACGTAAAGCTCTCTTCCATCCTTGTGAAGACAGGAAAGGGCAATGTGTTCTTTTATTGGCCCGGTTCTGGGCACAGCAAAGTAACCCGCCTGGCGCTCTTCAATACTTTTGCGGAAGCGTTCAGGAATAAGAACTGCTTGTGGCTTACCGATCAGCTCTTTTTCCCGATAGCCGAACATTTGCACGGCAGCGGTATTCATCAGCAATATGGTCCCGGACTCGTCGATGACGACAACCCCTTCGATGAGCGACTCCAGCAAGGTGCGTATCGAGACGTCTCCCTCGAAAAGTCCTGAGGCAAAAGATATTTGCCGCTGAATTCTCAACTCCCTTTCATGTCGTGCTTTCTTAAGTTCGGGTGTGGTCATATGGCTCTCCATTTGGTGTGTCAACTTTGTGGTATTTCAGAGCGTCTCTCTTCTTGGCAAAACAGCTGATCCGACGTTCAAATATGACTTGTGAGATCATACCATCGGGGGGGGGGGCGCAACTGAGGGGGCGAAAAAAATCGATGCAGGGTAGCATTATGGGCTCATGGTGGGCATTGAAGCAGATAATGTGCCGGCTCCGGTAATTTGGAACGGCGCTCAATTAACGACAGACACTATTATGAATAGAATGAAATTGCCTCAACGACATATTACGATATCACATGAGCATAATATGTGTTGACCGCCAACGGCTTTTTACGTTTTAGGTATTGAATTACATCGTCAAACAAAAATCGCAAATCAACGACTTTTTACGGATAGCCATTTAATTTCAATATGATATATATTTTCAGCACCACAGACACATCTTATGACATTATTATCACTGTTGTCGTTACCACAAGCATCACATTTCCAAGACATATTTCATCCTTATCACTATCTATTTCTGATTTCCTCTAGTATCTCATGAGTATTAGCATCAGCTGAACCGAATTTTAGCTGAGCACATGCTAATATCGTAATAAAAAACAGCAGAAACACACCTACTCCCCATGTCTGAAAGTATTCCGAAATGCCATATGGTATTTTAATTAGATAGCTTACTGGGGCTAAGATTCCATGCATACAACATACAGAAGCAATCAAAACAACATAATCATAGGCAACAGCTGCAAGTGAGATAGATAAAATGGTAAATAATATTGAAATTGCAACATAGTATTTTGGACCTAAATTGAATTTGACCATAAAAAGGGTGACTGCCAAGGAAATCAGACAAATATACAAGAAATATAATGTATATTTTTGTGGAATTCTAATATCACTGGAAAGACCATTGTTAAGTTTTCGAAGCATGTTAGCCATATTCCCCCCACATTGCCTGCTGTTTCATGGCAGCGAATATATCAAATATATAATGCAGCCGCTAGTGATTATTTCGACCGGATTATTGAAAAGCCAGCCACTGCCAAAAGACTTTAAGCGATAGTCAACCGGCATATAATTATAAAGTCATTTACTGCTGTTTGCTTGTATACTTCGCCTATTTATAGTAGTTTTACATCTATTTATTTAAGACCTTAAAGGTGCTGCCTTAATGAGTTTGACTGACTTCCACGCAGCATATTATGCACATGAACTGACAAAGCGCTGCTCATCAGATAGTGTCGAAAAACTTGCTTCTGTTCTGGCTGACGCACAGGTAGACCTCAACCCGCACCAGGTAGAGGCGGCGCTCTTTGCGTTTCGCAGCCCATTTTCAAAAGGCGCCATATTGGCTGATGAGGTTGGTCTCGGCAAAACCATTGAAGCAGGTCTGCTGCTTGCCCAAAAGTGGGCCGAACGCAAGCGGCGCCTGTTGGTAATCGCACCGGCCAACCTCCGCAAGCAGTGGAGCCAGGAGATGGCTGACAAGTTTTTTCTTCCCTCTGTCATTCTTGAAAACAAAAGCTTTAACGAGATTATCAAGGGCGGCAACCTCAACCCCTTTAATCAGGACGGTATAGTCCTCTGTTCATATCAGTTCGCTCGCACCAAAGAGCCGTATCTTCGGCAGACACCATGGGATTTGGTTGTCATCGACGAGGCGCACCGGCTGCGCAACGTCTACAAAAGTAGCAGCAAGATTGCTAATGCCATTAAAAATGCCATCGCGCCCTTCCCCAAGGTGCTGTTGACCGCAACGCCACTGCAAAACTCGCTTTTAGAGCTGTATGGCCTTGTCAGCATTATTGACGATTTTGCCTTTGGTGACTTTAAAAGCTACAAGGCTAAATTCGCTCGGCTCGGCAATGACACTGATTTCGACGACCTTAAGGAGCGGTTGAAGCCGCTCTGCAAGCGCACCCTGCGGCGGCAGGTACTGGAATACATCAAATATACTAACCGTCATGCACTGGTGCAGGAGTTTGTACCGTCAGACGATGAGCAGCGACTTTACGACATTGTCTCTGACTATCTCCAACAGCCTACCCTTTATGCGTTGCCCGCAAGCCAGCGCCAGCTCATGACGCTGATATTGCGTAAGCTCCTGGCATCATCAACTTATGCAATTTCTGGAACTCTCGACGGGCTTGTTAAAAAACTGGAAGCGGCTGAGTTGGCGGCGACATCTGTTGACTCCGTACCGGATGACTTGCCTCAAGACATCGAAGAACTCGACGAGTTGGCGGATGAGTGGGAGGGTGATGACGACGGTGCCGCACCAGCGGAAAAGGCTCGATTGTCACCGGAGCAGGTAGGTGAACTGAAAGAAGAGATGGAGCAGTTGCGTGAGTTTCACCGGCTGGCTAACTCTATTGTCAGCAACTCCAAGGGTGATGTTCTGTTGACTGCATTGCGGCGCGGGTTTGAAGCAGCTACTGAGGCCCAGAAGCAGCAAGGAGCAGCAACGCTTCAACAGAAAGCCATAATCTTCACCGAGTCGCGCCGCACACAAGAATATCTCGTGCGTATTCTGGATCAGACCGAGTTTGCCGGTAAGGTGATGCTCTTTAACGGCACCAATAACGACCCAGTTTCGAAAGATATCTATAAAAAATGGTTGAAGCAACACGAGGGAACCGACCGAATTTCTGGCTCTGCGACCGCCGACATGCGCGCGGCATTGGTAGAAAACTTCCGTGACAATGCCTCGATTCTTATTGCCACCGAGGCGGCCGCTGAAGGCATCAACCTGCAGTTCTGCAACCTGGTTGTTAATTATGACTTGCCGTGGAATCCGCAGCGCATTGAACAGCGCATCGGTCGCTGCCATCGGTACGGCCAGCGCTTCGACGTTGTCGTGGTTAACTTCATCAACAAGAGCAACGCGGCCGATATACGGGTGTATGAGTTGCTTGCCGAGAAGTTCTGCCTCTTTAATGGCGTGTTTGGCGCCAGCGATGAGGTTCTTGGTGCTGTGGAATCCGGCGTCGATTTTGAGAAACGCATTGCAGCTATCTATCAGCAGTGCCGCACACCAGAGCAGATTCAGTTTGAGTTCGACCAGCTGCAGCGCGAGCTGGAGACGGAGATAATAGCTGGCCAGCGCGACGCGCGCGAAAAGCTCCTCGATAATTTTGATTCAGAAGTAGTCGAGAAGGTGAAAATTCAGAGCCATGATTTGCTTGACCGCTTCAACGAACAGCTATGGCGGCTCACCTGCTATCTACTGGCCAACCATGCCAGTTTTCAGGAACAGAATTTCAGCTTTACCCTCAGCTCTAATCCATTCCCGACCGAAATTATTCACCCTGGCCCCTATCGTATGGGGAAAGCGGTTGAAGACGCCAACACCTACCGCGTCGGGCACCCCCTTGCTCAGCATGTACTCCAGCGAGGCATGGCATTGGCGCCGGCACCCGCTCATGTGATCTTCGACCTAAGCAGCAGCGGCAAAAATATTGCCATCCTCAACTCGTTGCGGGGCAAGACCGGATGGCTCACTTGTGCCCTGTTGACTATGAGTGCCCTGGAAATCGAAGACCAGCTTATTTTGTGCGGCATAACCGATGACGGAGACCCTTTGGACGATGCGCAATGTCGGAGATTTTTCGATTTACCGGCAAAACAGGTAAAAACATGCGCAACGCCTATAAGAGCAATCACTGTAAAGCTTGAGCTTGAACAGGCCCAGCGGCGGCAGGAGCTGCTTGACGAGATGACGGCGCGCAATGGTAGCTGGTTCGATGCCGAAATGGACAAGCTGGACAAATGGGCTGAAGACCGGCGCACATCGCTCAAGGTTGAGCTTTCAGACCTCGATGATGCGCTGAAAGAAGCGAGAAAAGGCGCACGTACTGCACCGACTTTGCCGGACAAGCTGGAGCGCCAACGGGCCGTGCGAACTCTTGAGTCGAAGCGGGACGAGGCATGGCGCGCCTATGACCTAGCCAGCAGAGAGATTGAACGGCAGAAGGATGATTTGCTTGACGAGATAGGCAAACGGCTGGAGCAGCAGATTGAGCAGAAAGAGCTGTTTTTACTTAGATGGAGCTTGTTATAACCCGGAATACTCTTGTGATTACATGCATTGTTGGAGGGGAAAAATGAAGATAAAGTCAATCAGGCTTGAGAATTTCAGGAGTTTCAAAGACGAGACGATTAGCCTCAACCGATATTCATGTTTTGTCGGCGCGAACGGAGCAGGGAAGTCAACTGTTCTGGCAGCGCTTAATGTATTTTTTCGAGAGCAGAACTCTTCATCTACGGACATCAGCAAACTTTCTGATGAAGATTATTTCTGCAAGGACACAACAAACCCTATTCGAATAACAGTTACCTTTGACGACCTGGGTCAAGTTGCACAAGAGGAGTTGTCCGCTTATGTCCGGCAAAATGAGCTTGTTGTCACGGCGGAAGCCCCCTTTGACCCAATTAGTGGGCACGGCACAGTCAAGCACCTTGGGCAACGTCTGGGCATCAATGAATTTCGACGTTTTTTTGATGCAGAAAAAGCAAAAGCATCTGCTGCCGACCTTACTACTATCTACGAGGCCTTTCGGCAACAAGTTCCTGAACTTCCGGCAGCAAAGACAAAAGACGATAAAAGAGACGCACTTATTGCTTATGAAGCAGCTCATCCTGAACAGTGTATTTTAATTCCCAGTGAGGACAATTTCTACGGAGTGAACAGTACCGGAAAACTCGCAGCCTTTATTCAATGGGTCTATGTTCCGGCGGTAAAAGATGCTGGCGAGGAAGGGCAGGAATCAAAGAACACTGCGTTAGGAAAATTGATTGCTCGGGCTGTCCGCGCACGTACAAACTTTGAAACAGAACTTGATGCACTAAAGTCTGAAACCCTTGTTAAATACCGTGAACTGCTGGACAGAAATCAAGCCAGCCTTACCGAAATTTCTCAGTCCCTGCAAAGAAGACTTGAGTCGTGGGCACACCCAAACGTAAGACTTGGCATGGAATGGCTTTCAGACCCGAGCAAGTCAGTAACGCTTCAACAGCCAGTTGCTGGAATTAAGACCGGCGAAGGTGATTTTCTCGGGAATTTGTCGAGAATGGGGCATGGGTTGCAACGCTCTTACCTGCTGGCGCTTCTACAAGAACTTGCCGGTTCTGAGTTACCTGATGCACCGACTCTGATTTTAGGTTGCGAAGAGCCTGAGCTTTACCAGCATCCTCCCCAAGCAAGACACCTTGCTGAAGTGTTTTGTGAATTGACAACGGGCAACAATCAAATCCTCATTACCACACACTCCCCATTATTTGTGAGTGGCGATGGCTTCGAGAATGTTAATCTCGTCAGGCGCGCTGGACAAGGTACAAGCTCAACAATCAGTTCCCTGACTTTTCAGAAGCTATGTAACCGCATTCGAGAAGCTACAAGAGAAGACCAGCAACGACAAATAGGAGGGCTTGTAGCCAAGATTCATCAAGCTCTGCAGCCAGGAATTGCGGAAATGTTTTTTGCACACACCCCGATACTTGTTGAGGGGCTTGAGGATATATCATACATAACTACTGAATTGCATGTGTCTGGCCTTTGGCCAGAGTTCAGGCGTCTTGGATGCCATCTTATTCCTGTGAACGGAAAAGACAAGCTCATACAACCGCTGGCAATGGCAGTTGAACTAGGGCTGCCGGTTTTTATTGTGTTTGATGCTGACACTGACACTCAAAAACCCGAACACCGGGTGCAGCACGAACGAGACAACCGTGCTTTAATGAGTCTCCTTGGTGTCAATGAGAACCCTTTTCCTGACAGCAACATAATGGGTCATAATCATGCAATCTGGCAGACTAATATTACTAAAACCGTAAAAGCAGATTTTCCAGCTGTTGATTATTCGCGAATAACAGAAGCGGCCCGCCTGAACTACGCTCAAGAATCCGGGATTGATAAAAACCACCTGTTTATAGCCGATTGGGTTACTGCTGCGAGCGATGAGAATCTCAGGTCACAAACATTAAACAGTCTTTGTAGAGCCATTATTAACTTTGCAGGTGGAGAGGCATAACCATGACAGACCAACCAGAAAAACTCGACATTACTTCACATGACATAGCCGAAGATAAGCGGCAGGAACTGCTGCGCCTTTTTCCTGAAGTTCGTACCGAGGGCGGAAAGCTGGACTTTGAGCGGCTGAAGCTGGCACTCGGTGAAGCTGTTGACGGCGGCAAAGAACGCTATGGCATGAACTGGCCCGGTAAGGCAGATTGCTTCAAGACTATTCAGGCACCAAGTATGGGTACTCTACGACCATGCCCAGAGGAGAGCATCAATTTTAATACTACCGAGAACCTGATTATAGAGGGCGACAATCTCGAAACACTGAAACTGTTGCAGAAGTCCTATCTCGGCAAGGTAAAGATGATTTACATTGACCCGCCCTATAACACCGGCAACGATTTTATTTATCCTGATAATTTTTCTGAGAGTCTTCAGACCTATCTGGAATACACAGGGCAGATTGATGACGAAGGGCGTAAGTTTGGCACCAACTCTGACACCGACGGTCGGTTTCATTCAAGGTGGCTAAACATGATGTATCCAAGGTTATATCTGGCGAGAAATTTGATGCACGACGATGGTGTCATCTTCATCAGTATCGGAGACCAGGAGCTTAACAACTTACGTTCCATAATGAATGATTTGTTTGGGGAAGAGAACTACATAAACACTATTTGTGTCAAAGCAAAACCTTCTGCGGGTGCAAGTGGCGGCGGTGAAGACAAACGGCTAAAAAAGAACGTTGAATTCTTACTGGTCTATGTTAAAGACCGAGAAAGTGGTAATTCACTTGACCTTAATCAGGCATTCGATGAAACAGAATTGACTGAGCATATTGCAGCAATGCGTGAAGAAGACAAAAGCTGGAAGTACACTCGTGCTGTTACTGATTTTGGTATGCGAACCTTTGTAACAACGACTGTTGATGGTGATGGAAACGAAATTAAGATATTTAGACATGACAACTTCGTATTCACTCCGATTGCTCAGCTTATCAACAAAGGTGGAACTGAATCAGATGCATATAGACAGCATTTCGACACCGTTTTTAGAGATACTAATGCGCAGAGTTCAATCAGAACAAGAGTAATGGAAGCACTTGGAGAAGAGGAAGGTCTCTTCAGTATTGAGTACATACCTCGAAGTGGAAAAAACAAGGGGAAACCAACAACAGTCTATTACAAGGGCTCTAAAAAAGACCAAATCGCGTGGCTTCGAGATATTGCAAGACAAGATGAAAAGAATGTTTATATCCGTGGCAAAACAGGCACATTGTGGGCTGATTTCAACTGGAATAACGTTTCCAAAGAAGGTGACATTGCCTTCCCTAACGGTAAGAAACCAATTGCTTTCATACAGCGCATGATGCAACTCTCGACTAAGTCGTTGGAAAACAATATTGTCCTCGATTTTTTTGCCGGCTCTGGCAGCACCGCCCATGCCGTCATTGACCTCAACAACAGAGATGGCGGCAACCGCAAGTTTGTCAATGTTCAGCTTCCAGAACCAACAGAGCGCGATGACTTTCAGACTATAGCCGACATAACCAAAGAGCGTGTCCGCCAAGTCATCAAGAAACTCAACGACGAAGATGCAGGCAAGCTTGACCTTGAAGGTGCCAGCACACAAGACCGAGGCTTCCGTGTCTTTAAGCTATCAGAATCGAATTTCAAAACGTGGAACGCAGACGCTCCTCATGATGCACAGGAGCTGGAACGGCAGCTGGAACTGCATATCGACCATATCCGCGACAACCGCGGCGCCAATGACCTACTGTACGAAATCCTCCTCAAAAGTGGTTTCCCACTAACAACACCAGTTGAAGCATTGTCTCTCGCAGAGAAGACCGTCTACAGTGTTGCCGGCGGCGCACTGTTAATCTGCCTGGAGCGTGCATTGACGCTTGAGCTGATTCGCGCCATGGCGGAGACGCAGCCAGAACGAGTGGTATGTCTTGATGAAGGTTTTGTCGGTAATGACCAGCTGAAGGCCAATGCCGTACAGATATTCAAGACCAAAGGCGTCACCAGCTTTAAGACGGTGTAAGGGGGCGTGGATTATGACTAAAGAGCTTGTGCCGGTCGAAAGCCGGGTACTTTTCTATACTACAGTTGATGGTGCCGTTAAGGTTGAGGTTGTTTTTCAGGATGAGACGTTTTGGCTCTCGCAGAAGCGCATGGCCGAACTGTTTGGTGTTGAGGTAAATACCATCAGCTATCACTGCAAGGAGATTTTTGCCAGCAAGGAATTGCCGGAAGAGTCAACTGTTCGAAAAATTCGAACAGTTCAAAAAGAGGGCGAGCGTGATGTTACCCGCAACGTAGAGTTTTATAACCTCGACATGGTTATTGCCGTCGGCTATCGAGTCAATAGCCATCAGGCGACACAGTTCCGTATCTGGGCAACTCAGACTCTCAAGGAGTACATCATCAAGGGGTTCGTCATGGATGATGAGCGCCTTAAGCAGGGTAAGCATTTCGGCCGGGACTACTTCGATGAACTGCTTGAGCGCATCCGTGAAATCCGCGCCAGTGAGCGGCGCTTCTACCTCAAAATTACTGACATCTACGAACAATGCAGCATTGATTATCAGAAGGACGCCGAAATAACGCAGGTCTTTTTCAAGACAGTGCAGAATAAACTGCATTGGGCAATTACCGGACAGACCGCCGCTGAAATCATTGCCGAACGTGCCAGTGCCGCCAAGCCTAACATGGGCCTGACCACATGGAAAAACGCCCCTCACGGCAAAATACATAAAACTGACGTGATTGTTGCCAAAAACTACCTTGCAGAAAAAGAAATCAAAGAGCTAGAGCGGGTAGTCACGATGTTTCTCGATTATGCAGAGAACCAGGCGGCGAGGCAAATTGCGATGCGCATGGAAGAGTGGATAAAGAAACTCGACAGCTTCCTGCAATTCAATGAATACGAGATTCTGAACAATGCCGGCAAAGTTTCTCATGATGTTGCCAAGCGGTTGGCTGAAGACGAATATGCTACTTTTCGCGTAATTCAGGACAGAGACTATGAAAGCGACTTCGAGCGGGAAGCCAAGAAAATCACGGCCAAGGCACGCAAAAAGAAGGATGCACAATGAAGATTCAGTTTGACGCGAACCAGCAGTTCCAGCTTGACGCAGTAGCTGCCGTAACCGACCTCTTCGATGGGCAGCCACAGGGTGCCCCCGAGTTTTCCGTTATCAATATGGGCAGCATTGGCGAACTGTACGCCGGACAAGACCGGACAGAGCTGGGTATAGGTAATCGCCTGGTGTTGGATGAGACAAAGCTATCGGACAATGTCCGGACAATTCAGGCCGCCAACGATATTGAAGTCGCCGATGTTGCCGCGCCGCTGGAGGCATGGGAGTTATTCGATGGCCCTGCCAACCAGGCCCGTCGCTGCCCGCATTTTTCGGTTGAGATGGAGACCGGCACCGGCAAAACCTATGTTTATCTGCGCACAGTCTTTGAACTGTCGCGGCAGTACGGTTTTCAGAAGTTCATCATCGTTGTGCCGAGCGTGGCAATCCGCGAGGGGGTGCTGAAGAATATCGAGATAACAGCTGAGCACTTCCGAGCACTGTATAACAATATACCGTTCGAGCATTTCGTATATGACGCCAAGAAGGTGAACCGGCTGCGCCAGTTCGCCACCAGCAACACCTTGCAAATTCTAGTTATCAACATCGATGCGTTCCGTAAGAACTTCACCGGCACCGAGGCAGAGCAGAAAAGTAACGTCATCTATAAAGAGAGCGACAAACTTTCCGGCCGCCAGCCAATCGAGTTCGTCCAGGCCGCGCGCCCCATTGTTATCATTGACGAACCGCAAAGCGTTGACTCGACCGATAAGGCTCAGGAGGCCATCAAGGCACTCAATCCGTTCTGCACCCTTCGTTACTCTGCCACCCACCGCAACCCGTATAATCTGGTTTATCGGCTTGACCCGGTACGGGCTTTTGAGCTGAAGCTGGTTAAACAGATTGTCGTCGCCAGTGCCGCTGCTGAAGGCGCCGCCAATGACGCTTTTGTCAGAGTCGAGAGCATCGACTATAAGTCCGGTATCAAGGCCAAGCTGAAAATTCATGTACAGACCAGCGACGGGCCAAAAGAAAAGACGGTAACGGTCAAGCAGGGCGCCGACCTGTACACCCTCTCCGCCGAGCGCGCCATCTACGCCCAAGGGTACTCGGTAGCTGAAATCAATGCCGAGCCAGGCAATGAGTTCATCCGCTTCAACAATGGCCGCACACTGAAACTCGGTGAAGAATGCGGAGGTATGCGTGACGACGTTTGGCGCACCCAGATAAAACATACCGTCAAGCGCCACCTTGAAAAAGAGATACAGCTCAAGGAACGTGGCATTAAGGTGCTGTCCCTGTTCTTCATCGACAGGGTTGCCAATTACCGCGACTACGACGCCGCCGGTCAATTGATTCAGGGGAAATTTGCAGCGGCATTCGAGGCGGAGCTGCGGTTGCTTGCCAAGGAAGAGCGCTACAAAGACCTCGAATGGCTGAAACAACCGATAGAGAAGCTTCACAACGGCTATTTTGCAAAAGACAAGAAAGGCGTACTGAAAGACACCCGAGGTGATAGCCAGGCCGATGACGAGGTATACAACCTGATAATGAAAGAGAAGGAGCAGCTGCTTTCGATGGACGAACCGCTGCGCTTCATTTTCAGCCATTCTGCATTGCGCGAAGGGTGGGACAATCCCAACGTTTTCCAGATATGTACCCTGAACGAAACCAGAAGCGCTGTTAAGAAACGGCAGGAAATTGGTCGCGGCCTTCGGTTGCCGGTTGACCAGAACGGCCTGCGGGTTTTTGACGAGTCCGTCAATAAATTGTATGTAATGGCGAACGAGAGTTATGAGGATTTTGCCAAGGCGCTCCAGACCGAGTACGAGGAAGAGTGCGGAGTCACCTTCGGCAAGGTGCCGATTACCGCGCTGGCAAAACTGGTGCAGGTTGTTGACGGTGAAGAAAAGCATATCGGCCGCGCCGCCGCCGAGACTATCCGCACAGCGCTGGTAGCACAGAAAATGCTCGACGCCGACGGCCGCATTCAGCCAGCCTTCAACCCAAAAGGCAAAGACTTCAAAATTGAGCTGCCGGAACCGCATCAAGAATTACGCGCCGCCGTCATTGACCTGCTCGCAAGCTACCAGATTGAGCGGCATATCCGCAGAGAACGTGACGACGGGCCCAATAAGCTGAAAAAAGAAATATACCTCACGCCGGAATTCACGGCGCTATGGGATAACATCAAACCGAAGACCACATACAGGGTCGAGTTCCAGACTGAAGAACTGGTGCAGCGCGCCGTTGCAGGTATCAAACGGATGGAGCGCATCGAAAAGCCACACATTACCGTCAGCGCCGGCCAACTTGGCGTTCAAAAGGGCGGCATTGTCACCAGGGCTGTCAGCGTTGCTGAGGAGCAGATTGAGTTCGGCAACCGGCCGATACCTGACCTGCTGGCATACCTGCAAAACGAGACTGAGCTGACACGCTCGACTCTGGTGCGCATCCTGAAGGAGGCCGGTCGTCTTGACGAATTCTTCAATAACCCGCAGCGCTTCCTTGACGCCGTCGCCAGCATACTCAAGTACGAGCTGCATCGTCTGCTGGTGGATGGCATCAAATATGAGCGAGTTATCGGCACCGGCACCGAAGCGGCGTGGGAGATGATGCTCTTCAAAAACGAGGAGCTGATTAACTATCTAACTGCGCTGCCGGTAAATAAATCGGTGTATGAATATGTGGTCTATGATTCCGAGATAGAGCGAGAATTTGCCATGCGCCTCGACGAGCGCGAGGACATCAAGCTTTTTGTGAAACTGCCCGGTTGGTTCAAGGTAGATACCCCTGTTGGCGGTTATAACCCTGATTGGGCCATCCTGAAACACGATGACCAGGCGTTATATCTGGTTCGTGAAACCAAGGGTACGCGAGATTTTCTGAAGCTCCGTACCAGCGAAGCAGATAAGGTACGCTGCGGTAAAAAGCACTTCGAGGCGCTGGGTGTGCCGTTTGCTGTCGCGGTGACGGCAGATGAATTCTGAGCATTCGCCAGAGCCATTACCTCAACCGCATTGACCTTGAAGGCCTGGGTTTTCGGTTTTTCGTTTTAAGCGGGTTTCAACAAGCGAGTTGAGACTGGAGAGATACGCATATGGTGTTAGCAAAACATCAGGATACTGAAAAACTCGCTACTGACGTTGGTCAAAGTCAAAAAAATATACGGTAGAGAAAACAGCTGATTTATCTTTACAGAATATATTTACTGTGTCACAAATGACCGCTCAAATAGCCGCATATTCTAGCTTCATGCACCACATTGTGTCGGTGAAATAATATGTTTGTCGGCAGAATAATATGTTTGATGGCTCATGATTCCATTTTTTCGACATCATTAAATGCATCTGCATTAAAACCACATTGGATTTATCATGATAGAAAAGCTTGGAGCGGGTGTACAACCAAAGGCAGATATCTTTGGCCTAGTTCATCCCATGTATTCGCTTACACTTGGTGATTATGAAGAATATGGGTATAAACACACCGACAAGAAAACGGGCAATGTCACAGAAATTGTTATAACACCAAGTGCCGACTTTGGTCGTGCCACCATAGATGACCGCGACCTTTTGATTTATGTAATGACTCTGGTTAAGGTTCGCTACGACAAGGAGAGTTATGAGGAAAACAGCCGCGAACCAAAACCAATATCTTTTGAAGCGCACGATTTTTTCAAATACATAGATGCAAAGGGAACCAAAAGATTTGAGATGCTAGAGCTGACACTCAAACGGCTCAAGGACACGAAGTATACCATCAACACCTGTGTTGAAGGTGAAGTCATATCCTGTTCCACGCAACCATTCACACTCCTGTCACAGGCAGATTTTAATAATAAACGTTCTGGGCAAGGGAGTAGAAACAACACGACTGTTACAATCACATTGAATGAATGGCTGCATAAGGCGATAATTACTAGCCAGCTTTTACAACTGCACCCAGACTATTTTAAATTACGGCCTTTTGAGAAGAGAACCTACGAACTGGCCCGAAAATTCTGTGGCAGCCAAGGCACAGTCTTGATGGGGCTAGACAAAATGGTTGCATATTTCGGCAGCAAACAACCAAAACGTCACATCAAGGCAGAACTCAAAATAATCGCTACGAGACAGCCATTACCGGAATACGACATTAAGCTGGAGTCTGGTAAAAACAATTCCACCAATATTAGATTTATGCGGCCTCGCAACAAAAAATCACTGATATACGAGACTATGCCTGTTAAGGAAAACATAGTACCTGCAACAGAAAATGGCCAGGAAATCTGCTATGAAGACCTTTTCGTTGATGATGACCCATGGGAGGCCCTTGATAAGTAATGTAAATAAGTCAGGCTATTTCCGAGGTGGTATTGACGCAACATAAAATGCCCATGTTATGCAGCCTTCTTTGTAGCTGCCGAGAGCATGCAGCGCTCTTTATCTGCTGCAACCCTCGGAAGCTTCACAAATAACGCCGGCTTATCTTCGTAAAACGCCACACCTGTTTTTGTTATGGCAATGTGTATTTTATGCATTCTTACTATGCACCCTCTATCGTTCTTAGCGGCGTCTGCTTCTAAAACACAAACTCCTGTTACAGTTGTATATAGCACACGAGCATCAACTACAAAGTATCTCCCTAAACATGCAATATTACGTTGATAAACTCGCGAATACCAGAGTGGCGGCAACAAAATACATGTTTCAAAACAATGCATCGGTCGACGGCTATGCTGCCCTTTGTAGCCATACTTGTAGTAATCTTTCACCAAGACCACAGGCGTTGCTGAGTTCATGTTAATAGTGGTAGTATTATTAACCGATATTCGTATCACACTCTCATAGCATTTTTTTACAGCTGCCCTAACTCGGTTTTCATGCCGTATTTCGAGGGTTGCGCTCTTTGAAAGACTCGGCTGAGAAGTTGTATAGTAGCGACAAAACATTAAAACTGCGTTTACAGAATTTGCTGCAATATTTAATTGCTCAAGAGCTTTTTTCACGCTCATGCCGCCACGGTCTACAACGGAAAGTTTTTTCACTAATTTGAGACGCTCTCCTCCTGACATCACAAGTCGATGCGCCCATGCAGCTGCCAACTTACGAAGTGAGGTCGTGGGCAAGGCAACCATCTTTTCTTGTGCAATTACCTTTAATTTGAGTAATTGCTCGAATAAATCAGGCCTTAGTCTCTGTTTCAGCATCCTGTTGTTCACTATCAAATACCACCTTTCGCAATATCGGTCGTCATCATGTCAGTTCCATTGGTCGGATTCACCTGAAAATGCAAATGCAAAAGCAATGTCACTTCAACAAACTATCTCGCCGGCCGCTTAAATATCTGCTTTATAAAGTCAGCAATCTTGCCGGTATCACAAAATCTGCACTTTTCATTGAGTTTGGCCGTTTTCTGCTTTTCAGCGGATAGCTCACATTCCAATCGAGTACATACGATGGCCAATGCATCACGTTGTACGATTATTTCCTGAACCTGAGCCATATTAGCAAAGCCTTCCTGCATACAAACCATCACATTGTTCAGTTTCGCATCGAGAGTTCCGGCATCTGTTTCAGCTACAGTTCTGCTCTGGAGATAGTTACATCCAGAAGATTTTTGCTCCAGGAGAGCCGCCAGACTGTCAACACTACACTTCTCCAAGCGTACACGGTGTCCTGAACCAGGCCCAAGATCCGTGATGCACCCAGACTTCCGCCAGCGATGGAGGGTACGAGCAGCGTTTTCTCCATGCATGCCAAGCCTGACAAGCGCATCTTTAATGGTGTAATACTCTTCGGTATCTTTTGTGGCTATCGTCATATCGCCTCCTTGATATAATATGATTTTACTCGATATAACCACTATACTTCAAGTAGTTGCCAAGAATTTATCTTATATCTACGCTATTAGTGTAGATTAGTATTTATAACTTGATTACCGGACAAATGTCCGGACAATCTAATGCAGATTTGTCCAGTGGACATTGACCGGACACCGTCTAGATAGCAGAAACGGGCTATAACCAGCGGTGTCTGGATATTCATCAAGTTTATATCTACGCTATTAGAGTAGATATATGCCAGGTCACATGTACTTGTTTGGGTAAACAATTAAACCTGCGGCCATAAACGACAAAGAGCCAGCCATGACGGCTAGCCCTTCTCATTCAAAGCATCACTTAATGTGATTTGAAAACTTTTATACGTTATACGCTATTTCTTTTGTCAGGATATTTTTGTGCCAACAGGGGGAATAAATTGCTTTTAGTGATAAGGTTTCCATTGTTACATTGCTCTTCTTCGTTCTGACAGGTCAAAGCACTCATGCTGCGCGTCAGTTCTCCTGTACGATTGTTAACTTTCATATGTATGGAAGTATATTCGGCCTTAGCAAGGCATACCGGGCACAATCTATGTTGAACACATGTTCTAAAGACAACCAACAGACGCTTACAGCGTAGTCTATCAGAACCGTGCACTATGCACATGGCTTCCGATTTAATGTGGGCGTGCAGTTCGTCGGGGTCGTCATCATTAAAAGATGCACGGTATGCACGAATGTTTGGGATTTCAGGATTCGACATTTTCACTAGTTGGCGCCGATAATACGACATATCGCTTGGTGAAACCGTGGCCATCCAGCTCCATGCAACACCGAACTCAGATTGCATAGCTGTCATAAGCGCCCGGACAGTACCACCATTTTTACCACGTGTGTCATTGATTCCGAGGGCTTTCCCGAAAATGATGTCGCTGGCTATTCGCTGATATTTTCTGTTCAGGCCATAATTATCGAGCCAGGCAGATAGAGAGAGGCCGCGTTTCGCTAGCTCATTAAGTATTGTTGTGCCATTTGCTGTCGGAATCTTGGGCTTGTTGCGATTTCGTCTGACGATGGTCATAAAAGCAAAATCCTTGAGTTATTTTGGCAATTATACAACGTCAGCACTGTATAATGCAAATCAGCGGTGGAATAGCACATAGCTGTTGAGGGATAGGTCGAATCACATCTCGGCAACGGAGTATTTTGCAACCACTGCCCCGCCTCAATTCTCTACGCGGGCGACTTTCCTCGGCGCTCGGCGCTCTTTGAGTGGCGCAATTCCGTACTTTTTTCGCAGCATCCTGATTGCTGTTTCGCTGACCGCGCCAAACTGTTCAGCTATTGCCCGGTTTGACAAGCCGTCGGCGACCAGCCGGGTAAG
>MGZK01000059.1:0-14706 GCA_001802125.1 Geobacteraceae bacterium GWC2_55_20 | reverse complement strand
TCGTGTGCTCGCGTCCGATATGCTGCTCCAGCCACTCCGCCCAACGCGTGAACCACTCTTTCTTATCAAAGCGGTAGGTGTCGTCGGTTATGACTGTATAGATTTTCCTGATTTTAGTCCTTATATCGTGGTTGAGCATGGCTGCTGAAATCTCCGCCGGGCATTTGAGTGTCAATTCAAGCGTGGTTTGCACTGTTTTGCGCAAATCATTCGGCGACCATGCCTCAAAAGCGCCAACCCATTTTTCTTTAGCGACCCTGCCCTCGCGTGGCTTGTTGATAAGGCTAATCAGGCTGTGTGCGTCGTATGCGGTAATCTCGCCGTGGGTGTTGCGGCTAGGGAAAACAATATCGCCGTCGCCGTCGCCGATTATTCGCAGCGCCAGAGGCGACAAATAGACAAAATGTGGTGACCACTTATTTTTTTTCGTCATTTTGCATGTCTTGATTTTTTCCGGTGGTATTCGCCACCACCTGTCGCCGTCCTCGTCGGGCGGTAAAATTTCGCTGCGCCGCAGTGAGGCTACTTCGGTTGGCCGCTGGCCCGTTACTAGCATGAGCATGAGCGCGCGGGCGGCTACCGGCGTCCCGTGGCCGTGCGGTTTGTTTAGATTGCACCAGACTTTCGGTATTTCAGTGAGTGTAAGGGCACGGGGTTCGTCCGTTTTACGGTTGGTAACTTCCTGCTCGTAAACATCGTGGTCGCGGATGCGGCCAAACGGGTTAATATAAATCTTTTCGTCCGCCGCCGGTTGAGCCAAAGCCGAGGCAAAGGCAGCGTGCAACAAGGAAAACAGCTTTTCCGCCACGCCGGGCGTCGGCTTTTTAGGGATTTCCCCGATAATTTGCCCCCGGACACCTCGCGGTGCTTTCTCGCGCACCATTCGTTTTGTGCGGGCCGTCTCGATGATTTGCCATGCGTCAGCCGGAGTAATTGACGGGGCGGGCCTTTTGCGCAATTCCTCGCTTGTGAGGTAGGTTTCGGCAATGTTTAACCATGTCTTTGTGGTTGACGGTTTGCGCGTTTTCGCGATATATGTATCTACGACGTCGCCAAAGCTCATTGCCGCATACCCTTTTGCTGGCGTTGATGTAGTCAGCGCCGCCGTGGCGCTTGTTTTTTCTGTCGGCATCCAGTTCTTTGAAGCTTCACGGGCTTGTGCTATGCTCATTTTCGGGTAGGTGCCAATTGGTGCATAACGCTTTTTCCCGTCAACAATATGACGATGCAGCCAATGTTTTGTTATTTTGGTCGCGTCCTTTTGGCTCCGGTTCGCGCGCAGCACAAGGGCTGTGTTGGCGTCGAACAACTTTGCTTCCGCAGCTTCCGGGGGCGGCGCGAAGTTTTTGACTTGGCTTTCTTTAAGTGGCAGGGCATCACCCTTTGTTCTTTTCATGACCAGCCCCCTTTTCTCATGACCAATCCATGACCAATTGGGACACGTTTTTGAATGATTTTGAGTGCTATTAGGCGTTGTTGAACATTGATGAATGTTGATTAGTCGGCAGGACAGTAACAGAGTTTTCACTGATAATCAAGGGCGTTAGATGTGCAGTGTACCATAAACAAAGCTTTTGTCCCCGTAGCTCAGCTGGATAGAGCACTTCCCTCCTAAGGAAGGGGCCGGTCGTTCGAATCGACTCGGGGACGCCAATAAAAACAGCCACTTAGATTATAAATTCTAGGTGGCTTTTTTATAATTCTTTTCATAGGGTCAATATAGGGTCAGTCGTTGACGGTGAAATGATATGAATAAAAACATGGCTTCGTGTCAAAAGTGGAGGGGTTAAATTTATGCTCAACTCAAAAACAGTATTCATACTCGGCGCGGGAGCAAGTTTTGAAGTTGGTTTCCCACTAGGTTCCGAATTAAGGAAACAGATTTCTACTAAACTTGATATAAACTTTGATCGTTATAGCGATAGCACGCATAAAGGGGATTTAAAAATATATTCAAGATTAGCACAAACATATTCTAATAAACTTAATGACATTGCAAATGCTTGCTGGCATATCCGCGACGGAATTATATTGTCTGATTCAATTGATGATTTTATTGACGCCCACCAAGATAACGAATGTATTAAAATTTGCGGTAAAGTGGCAATTGCACATTCGATCTTGGAGGCAGAAAAAAATAGTTCCCTCTATGTCGATCCACGTAATACTTATAACTCGATAAATTTTAGTTCTGTTGAAGATACGTGGTATTCAAAATTTTATCGATTACTAACAAAACAGCTACCAAAAACAAACCTTGAAGATGTTTTTAATAACGTAATTGTAGTAAATTTCAACTATGATCGTAGTTTGGAGCATTTTTTGTTACATGCCTTCTATAAGCATTATAATGTATCAAAAGAAGAGGCAAAATATCTTGTTGATAAACTTACTGTTTATCGTCCATATGGGTCTATAGGCAATTACGTTTCATTTGGTAGCAATAGCTATCCTACAACTGAAGACATCCTTACAAATTTAAGAACTTATACCGAAAAAGTTTCGGACACAGAAGGACTTAAACAAGTTCATAATGCAATGCAAGAGGCTGAAGTTTTTGTATTTCTTGGTATGGCATTTCATCCAAATAATATTAATTTATTACGAAGTGACTTAAAATATAAACCTAAAAGTGTTTTTCTTACTAGAAAAGGCATATCCAACAGTGATATGCAATTAATATATAGTAGGATTAATAACATGCTAGACTCACAACTACAAACAACTGAAAATTTACTATCTACAGAAGCTATCTATAATGAATCTAATAAAACACCAAGTAAAATGTTTATTGCTCAAGAATGTCGAGACCTTTTTGATGAATATCGATTGTCTTTGTCAGAATTATAAATACCAATATCCATATTTGCCCCATAAAGGCCGATCCCGGTCAGGGCAGGTGGTAGCATGTCTGTAAAACGGATACAGGCGCAAACCATTGAAGGAAAGCGCCTGTTTATCGGTTGCGTCATGGGGAAGGTTATCGTTTTTCAGGTTCCAACAATTCAGCGGGGTCTAATAGGGGTCGTGTCTCAACTCAATACAAATTGTATGACCGACTGAAAGAAACGATGACTGATCTCACCACCTCAATCAAACACTTCGCCTCCCTTGGGCCGCGCCCCCGGCCCAATCTGGACCGACGCCACCAATCGCAAGGCACCGCTTAAGAGCACAATTATGAGGGATGAAACCGGTATTTCTGGTGGAACTGAACGAACTGTTCAACCTCTACTGGCGGCGGATCATCCCGCTGGGGCAGACCAGCAGCATCGCCTTTCCCTTCTCCCGTCTCGATCGGGAACCGTTCTGGGAACTGATGCCGCAACCTGGCACGACCATTACCCCGGAAGCCATAGAGGGTCATAGGGATCGGGTGGCTAAAGATACCAAAAGAAAAGGCGGCCAGTAATGGCCGCCTTTCTTATCTGTCTGGCGTTCCTGACGCACCTTCAGGCAGCGAGGCGCGGTGCCGCCCCCCGGTAGACTTCGGCGAACAGATCTGCGAACATTTCGATGGAAGTCTGCGTGGTGGTGTCGGCGTTCCGCGGCCGGTTAACAGCGAACAGACCCCGGTTCAGGGCATCGCTCATCTCGATGAACAGCCGGCTCATATTCCGGCTCATCCCCATGTCAACCAGCGCCTCGCCGAACTCATCGTAGGGAATTTGCCGATAGGCGAGGTCGGAGATGCCGATCCGCCGGCCAATGATGGTGAACGCCTCTTTCATGGAGAGATCACGCTGGCCGAGCAGGTCCCGAATGGACGTGCCGGTAAAATCCAGCGCCAGCAGGTGTCCTGCCGCACGTTCGGCGATATCGGCCGTGGCGATCATGGCGAATTTCAGGTCGCCACGCACCGACGAACCGGCAAAGCCGTGCTCATGGATGAGCGGCACGTTCGCCAGCAGGTTCTCCATAAAGTAGGTGGGGCGTAGATGGAGGACATGCACCCCGTGCAGGGCGTTGAGCCGTTCTTCCTGATCGTGCAGTCCGACGATCGGTCCGGTGCCCCGGAGCAGGTCCGCCCCCTGACTGCTCAGGTTCACCACGCGGGTGACGCCGGCAGCGCCGATGGCCGTGGCGATGCTGATGCCCGTCACATCCTGATAGGCGCGGAAATTGGGCGCACCATAATTGGGGGGTATCATGGCGAAGACAGCCTTCGCCCCCTTAAAAGCACCTGTCAGGAACGACGTGTCCCGCAGATCCCCCACCGTCGCCTCGGCACCCCGGTTCACGTACTGCTGCAATCTCGTGACATCCCTGCCGATGACCCGCACCTTTTCACCTTTATTGAGCAGTTTGTCCGCTACCCTGCTCCCTATATGTCCTGAAGCTCCAATAATCGCGTACATGAGTGTCTCCTTTCGGCCCGCTTCTGCCGGGCCAGTATAAACTGTGTAACATGTGTCAGCAGGACTTCTCTTTTTACTCATTCATTATACGCCTGTCGCGGCAGACGGGATGCGCTTCTTCTTGATCAGCCTGAAAAAGCAGAATGACGTCATGCTCAGCAAGATCGAACGCGAACAGTTGCTGGAGATGTTGGCGCCGTTGGAGGAAAAGATGCTGGCAAATGCCAGGGAGCGTGGCAGGAGCTCTTTTCTATTGCCGACGCAGTATGATGGCCCCGGAATTCCTCACCCACACAATTTTCTTCAACTATTTGAGGTTTCCGCAGAAAGCTGAGAGCAAACCAGTCATTTCATACACCTCGCATTTTTCCATTCCGACCTAATACGCTGTTATCAATGGCTTAATCCAGCCACCACATTCTTGATGCTGATTGGCAGGCTGCTTGCTCTTACTAAACACGTTATCTGTCTCACTCAAATGCAGGTTCTTGAGATTTTGTGAAGGGGATGCAACAGGACGGAGGCTATCAACGTTTATTAGAGGGAGGTGAAAAATGGAAAGTGATACGTATCAGCAGGTTAGTAACACACAAATACCGTTAACATTAATCCAAAGGGAGAATTTATGAAAAGATTTATCGGACGGAAAGCTTATCTTTTATCGATGCTGGTTATGAGTGTTTTCATGTGCAGCCTGCCTGCCTTCGCCGGTTCGCATGACGACAGTGACGACAATGACCGTACTCCAACCGCTGATACAAGCGCCGCAGGTCCCAAGGCTGTAAATCTTGGCACCGCCGGCAATTTTGTGCTCCTGACTAAAACAGGAATCACGACCACCGGAACCACCGCCATTGTCGGCAGTATGGGCGTTAGTCCTATCGCCGCAACTTCCATGACCGGATTTGGACTGATCGCGGATTCCACGAATACATTTTCTACTTCGTCTTTAGTGACCGGGAAGATATACGCAGCCGACTATGCTCCGCCTACTCCTACTAAAATGACCACCGCTATTGGCGATATGGAAACCGCATTCACTGACGCCGCCGGAAGAGTATCACCGAATTTCACTGAACTGGGCGGCGGAGATATCAGCGGGATGACACTTCTTCCCGGCCTCTACAAATGGTCCACAGGAGTTTCAATCACAAATGGAGTTACTCTTGCTGGTGGACCAAACGATATCTGGATCCTGCAGATGGCCGGCGATATGGTTGTAAACAACGGCGCCATAGTCACCCTGAAAGGCGGAGCACAGGCCAAGAACATATTCTGGCAGGTATCCGGCAAAGCGACCCTTGGAACAACGGCTGACGTCAAGGGCATCATATTGAGTCAAACGCTGATTTCGATGAATACCGGCGCAACGCTGAGCGGCAGGGCGCTGGCACAAACCGCGGTGACTTTAATCGCAAATACCATTACCGCCCCGTAGTATGTTACAGCACGCATCCTGTTTCCAGGCGATCGATTTGAGAGCAGGTTAAACCAGGGAAGCCAGACTGATTTTTGCAACCCAGTCCGGCTTCCTTATTATCCCTGCAAGAATTTTTATCTTTTTTTGGAATCGGGGTATTTCTAAGGAGGAGGTGTCATGCTTATCAGCGTACTTTTCAAAAACAACACTGTTGGTGTGCTCAAAAAAACGCAAATCGAAGAATTTATCATTTCAGGTAAGATTACAAAGTTCTTTCGTTCCTCAGGGTGGGTAACCGTAGGTGTCGATCCGATAAGAAAAGCACATCACAGCCGCCTGGAAGAAAAGCGGGAAACCGCGCCCCTCTCCAATTCACAGCATGGAGATCTTTATGCACTGTAAAATGCGAAGTGCTGATAGGCCAGATAAAGGAAGTTGAGAATGTCTGGTTGGCACCAGCTTATCCGTTGCAGCCTGAATATGCTCTCCGTTGGCGTGTGCATATTTGGCAACCATAGCCAGTGTTCTGTGTCCTGATATTCTCACCAATGTCTGTTCTCTCATACCTGCTTTTGCTTTGGAATAAAAACCACTCGCTTTTCAGTATCAACATCCTCACGCTTCATTTTCAATATTTCCATCCTCCTCATTCAGGTTTCCAGACCGAGAACTTCTCTCTGTCATACGGTTTTGTTGGAGGCCTAAGGCGTTGAAGTCGCGTCAAATCCTGTATGTTTTTCTCATTGACATCCCAATTGCGCTCTTATATACGTGGCCCCATAGTTTCTCATTATAGCACTGGGTTTATGATGACATACCGTTGCGCTAACAGGGGAGGGAATATGCTAAAGAGAGTTACAGGCATGATATTAAGCGCAGTTCTGACACTTGCCTCAGGATCATTTGCCGCTGTGCCGCAAGAAGTGGGATACCAGGGCTATCTCACTGATGCTGGCGGAGTCCCGGTCAATGGCAGCGTCACGATCACCCTTTCCCTTTACACCACCAGCACTGGAGGCACCGCCCTCTGGTCCGAGAATCAGACCATCTCCATAGACAAAGGCATCTACTCGGTCAGCCTTGGAGCCGTAACCCCCCTGACACTACCTTTCGACACACGTTATTATCTCGGAATCAAAGTTGGGAATGATGTGGAACTTAGTCCCCGCCAACCCTTGGCCAGCACTCCCTATGCATATCGGGCAAAATGGGTCGACAGCCATTTCCACAGCGCCACGGATATCACCTCCGGAATAATCCCCAATGCCAGTATCTCCGGGATCTATTCGCTTGCTCTCGGTTTGACCAATGTTGGTAATGTCATTTATGGTAACTTTTACGGCAACGGGGCAAACTTGACGAACCTTGATGCATCAGAGCTCACAGGGACCGTCCCCACTACCAGCCTTTCTGGAACCTATTCACAAACACTCATCCTGACGAATACCAACAACTCCTTCACCGGCAATGGTGCGACGCTCACCAGCCTGAATGCATCGAACTTCACTTCCGGCACCATCCCGGATGCCCGCCTTCCTCTTAACGTACAGAAGAAATACGGCAAGGTTGCAGTAGTGGCCCAGAGCGGCGGTGACTACACCAACCCGGTGACCGCCATGGGGGCTATCGCCAGTTGGTGCGGCACTCCTTCGGCAGCAAACCCCTGTCTGCTGAAGATCATGCCGGGGGTCTACAACATCGGTTCGACCACCCTGGTTATGCAGCAGTACGTGGACCTTGAAGGCTCGGGAGAAAATGTCACGACCATCACTGGTGCGGTAAACTCTGGTTCATATCCAATGAGCGGCGTGGTGAATGGGCACAGCGCCGAGATTCGTATGCTGACTATTAAAAACATCGGACCAGGAACGAATGTAGCGGCACTTGTAAACTATTATGCCTATAACGCCCCAAAACAGTCCAACGTTACCTGTTTGGCTTCGGGAGGAACTAACAACTATGGCATATACAACTACGCATCCGACCCAACCCTGATCAACGTCACCGCCACCGCCTCGGGAGGCACTGCCACCTTCGGTATTGCCAGTTATTACAGTTCTCCGACCATGCATAATGTTATCGCTACCGCAAAAGATGGGACAACCAACTATGGGGTGCAAAACGGAGCAGAATCCACTCCTATCATGGACCATGTTACCGCCACCGCGTCCGGGGGGAGTTACAACTACGGTGTGTACAACAGCTATGCTTCCACAAAAATGAGCAACGTCACCACCACCGCCTCGGGAGGCACTGCCAGCTACGGTATTGCCAGTTATTACAGTTCTCCGACCATGCATAATGTTATCGCTACCGCAAAAGATGGGACAACCAACTATGGGGTGCGAAACGGTTTAGAATCCTCTACTATCATGGACCATGTCACCGCCACCGCCAACGCCACCGCCCCGAATACAATCTGTTATGGTGTGTACAACGATTTTTCCTATCCTACCATGCTCAATGTCACTGCCACAGCTTCGGGGACGAAGTATATCTACGGTGTGTACAACAATGACAGATCGCATCCGACCATGATTGATGTCACCGCCACAGCAATGAATGGGACAAACAGCTATGGCGTGTACAACAAAGATTCATCGGCGAGCATGAGCAACGTCACCGCGTCAGCAACCTATGCGGACAGCAATATCGGCATGGTCAACAGCATAACGGCTGGATCTCTGTCAACATACACCCTGCTGATTGACCGCTCCTCGTTCGAGGGGAGTAACTTCAGCATCTCTAACAGCGCCGCCGCCTTCACCCTCAAAATCGGTGGAAGCAAGCTTACGGGCGGGCCTGTGAATGCTCTGGGAACCTATAACTGCGTGGGGGTATATGATGGCGATACCTACACGGCACTGGGCGCCAATTGCCAGTAATCAAGAGTGGGGCAGTTCTCCCGGAAGGAGCAATGAGATTGAAAAATCATACCATCCATCTCCTGGCGGCTCTCTCGGTACTCGCCTTGGCGGCACCATGCTCAGCCTCATCGATAACCGTATCCTCCATCGGCCCCGGCGGGCTCAGCTCCTCTTCTTCCGCCTACCGTAACCAGGGTTCGATGAACCACCTGTCTCCGCCTGAAACCGCAACGACTGCGGCATATCGCCACTCCGGCGGTTACCTCCATGCCTTGGCCGGCACGGGTGATCTGCTGCCGGCCATCAGCTTCTCCCCGACTGATCTACTTTTCACCGGTTTTGAGGGAGCGGCCGATCCTGCCGCACAACCGCTGAATATTTCCAACTCCGGCGGCAGCACACTCACCTGGAGCGCAGCCAAAAGCGCTTCCTGGCTGACGATCACACCCACCTCAGGTAGCGATGCGGGGCAGATTACCGTCGCTGCCGCTGTCGCCGGACTGCCTCCCGGCACCTACACTGACACCATCACTATCAGCGGCATCGGCGCCAAGACCGTCTCCGTCGGCGTCACCCTCACTGTGGGTGTTCGCCACACCCTCAGCCTCAATTTCAGTGGCAACGGTTCCGGTATCGTGACCAGCACCCCCGGCGGCATTGCGATCAATACGAATACGTCAGCCGCCTTCGGAGGCGAGGTCACCCTCCATGCCGCTGCCGCCGACGGTTCCGCCTTCACAAGTTGGTCGGGTGACTGCACCGGTGCTGCCGTAGACTGCACCGTTCAAATGGACTCGGACAAAGTCATCACCGCCACCTTCACTCACATTGCGCAAGACATCCGCATCATTCGGGGTACCCCGATCTACTTCACCGGGCTCCAGAGTGCCTATGATGGAGCGCTGACGGGTGAGATCATCCAGACAGCCAACATCTACCTCTCCGGCCCTCTCGACCTCAACCTGGGCAAAACAGTCACCATCTCCGGCGGTTATACCAACAACTTCACCAGCCGCAGCGGCTCCACCACCCTGGACGGCCCTGTCACCGTCCAGAGCGGCAAACTTATCGTTGATCAACTGGTGATTCGATAGGGAGCAACCGTTCAAAACAGTAGATGTAACGCAAATGACTCCGTTTTATCCAGGAATGCGCCGCACTCAAGACACGGCCACTTTTCTTCCGAGAAGTGGCTCTTTTCTTATTCCGACTTCAATGACGCCATATCGATTGAGAAGCGATACTTCACGTCCGACTTTGCCAGTCTTTCGTATGCTTCGTTGATCTTCTGGACAGGTATTACCTCGACATCAGAGGTGATGTTGTGCTCGGCACAGAAGTCAAGCATCTCCTGAGTCTCGGCAATGCCGCCGATAAGCGAACCTGAGAGGCTTTTGCGACCGAACAGCAGAGCAAAAGCAGAGACCTGAAGCGGTGTCTCCGGTGCGCCGACCAGAGTGATGTTGCCATCCCGGCCAAGCATATTGATGAAGGCGTTGATGTCGTGATCGGCGGCGATGGTGTCGAGGATAAAGTCGAAAGTTCCGGCGTGTTGCTTCATCTCATCTGCATTGGTGGAAATGATGACCTCATGGGCGCCCAGGCGGAGGGCATCCTCTTTCTTCTTTGGAGAGGTAGTGAAGACAACGACGTGAGCACCGAATGCCCGGGCAAACTTGACCCCCATGTGCCCCAGACCGCCAAGGCCGACGATACCAACTTTCTTGTCTTTGAGATCGCCCCAACGGTGTATGGGCGAGTAAGTCGTGATCCCGGCGCAGAGCAGCGGCGCCACACCGGCCAGGTCAAGGTTTAACGGGATACGCAGCACGAAGCGTTCATCGACTACGATGCTTTCAGAATAGCCGCCGTAGGTCACCCCTCCCAGGTGTTTATCCGGGGAATTGTAGGTGAAGGTTGTACTTGGGCAGAATTGCTCAAGGCCATCATGACAGTTGGAACAGGTATGGTCTGAATCAACCATACAGCCGACTCCTACCAGATCGCCCGCTTTAAAATCAGTGACTGCGGTGCCAACTTTAGTGACCCGACCGACGATCTCATGGCCGGGAACACAGGGGTAGGTGGTGGGCATGACACTGCTCCATTCGTCACGGACCGTGTGGAGATCAGAGTGGCAGATGCCGCAGAACAGGATCTCGATCTGCACGTCACGTTCGGTTGTCTCACGCCGCTGGATGGTGTCGGATGTAAACGATGATGTTGCGCTGGCAACGGAATAGGCTTTTGCTTTGTACATAAGTTTTTCTCCTTTTGGTTATGGGGTATTATTTCAAATTTTTGGCAAAAAAGGCTGTGAGCTTGTCAAAGGGGATGTAGTTCACCCGGTCGTACAGATCAACATGTCCGGCGCCCGGAACAATGTAGAGTTCCTTCGGTTCGGCCGCCAGCTTGTAGGCGTCTTCGCTGAACTCGCGGGAGTGAGCGAGATCACCTGTAATGAACAGCAGGGGACGAGGAGAAATCGTCTCGATGTCATTGAACGAGTAGAAATTCATGAACTTGACGTTGCTGGTAAGCGTCGGGTGCGTTGTAAGTTTTGGCGACGAGCCTTTAGGAGTGAATTCACCTCTGGGGGTGCGGTAGAAGTCAAAAAACTCACGTTGAATGGGGTGAGTGTCCGCATTTAGCTCATGCACCGTCCCACTGGTGTATTTGGTTTCACCGCCCGTGAACTCCACGTAGCGCTGCTCCGCGGCCTCTGCAATGATTTTCTTTCGCTGCTCAATGGTCAGGGAGTGTTTGAGCGCATTACGGTTGGCAGCGCCCATGTCGTACATGCTGACCGTCGCAATGGCTTTCATGCGCGGGTCGATCTTGGCTGCGCTGATGACAAAACTCCCGCTGCCGCAAATCCCGATTGCGCCAATCCGATCCCTGTCAACAAACGGCCGGGTGCCCAGGAAATCCACCGCAGCACTGTAATCCTCGGCATAGATTTCCGGCGAGACTGTGTTGCGGGGCTGTCCCTCACTCTCTCCCCAGAAAGACAAATCCAAAGACAACGTTACGAATCCCTGTTCAGCCATTATTGTTCATTTCTAACTCCTTTCCATAGGTACCCATTTCTTGACTCTTGTCGATTTCATCGTACCCCTGATGATGGAAACAGAGATAGATCAATCCTTTTAGATTCTTGCCTAATCGGACAAAAGACTCCGTAAATATTGTAAGGCCGGTTCAGGCTTGATAGTATGGATGTATCGTTAGAGTTGTATCTTTTTGCGTAATAACAATCAGATGTGGAGATTACATGAACAACAGGATGGAAGTGACGCGTGAAACCCTTAGAGAGAGTATTGCTCGATGGACTAACAAAGGCAATCAGTTTCCAAGCGCGATCCCGGCTTTATGGCTTTTTAGAGAAGACGAACCGACCGAACCCATGAGCGCAGTGTACGAACCAAGCATTTGCATGGTCGTGCAGGGTGCTAAACGCGTGCTGCTTGGGAATGAAACGTATGTGTATAACGATCACCAGTATTTGATCACGTCTGTGGACCTTCCAACATTTTACCAGGTGATCGAAGCGAGCAAAGAAAGGCCATTACTGGGACTCAAGTTAACGTTTGACATACAGGAGGTTTCAGAGCTGCTCATTGACAGTAATTTTCCCCATCATCGTGTGCAACAATCCGGTCATGGGATGGCAACCAGCGAAATCACCCTGCCACTGCTCACTGCCTTTCAGCGTCTCATCGACCTGCTTGATGAAGAGCACGACATTCCGATCCTTGCTCCCATCATTCGGAAGGAGATCATTTACCTTTTACTTGTGGGAGAACAGGGGGCGCGTCTACGTCAGATAGCGGCGGTGGGAAGTCAGAGTCAACATATAGCGGGGGCGATTGTATGGCTGAAAAATAACTTCGCACAGCAACTTCGCATTGATGATCTGGCTTCCAAGGCACGCATGAGCACTTCTTCGTTTCATAACCATTTTCGGTCTATGACCGCTTTAAGCCCATTGCAATACCAAAAGCATCTGCGTCTGCATGAAGCCAGGCGTTTAATGCTGGCGGAGTCACTGGATGCCGCAACTGCAGCATTCCAGGTAGGCTACGAGAGTCCTTCGCAGTTCAGCCGGGAATATAACCGCCAATTCGGTGCTCCGCCGTTACGGGACATTACAAAACTCCGTCAGATGTCCGCTGCGGAATAGACAACAGCTTCCGCACTGAAATGTATCGTATTGAACTTGAACCATCGGGAATCAGCAGAGAGGCTCGACATGAACGGAACCAGGGAAATTACCGGGCAATTACTGACCGGGACTGCGATTGCAGATATTCTGGATGATGTGGCAACGCTCCGTCTCGAAATTTTCCAGGAGTATCCATATCTGTATCAAGGGCGGAGAGAAGATGAGCTCACCTACCTGGGTACTTATTCTGAGGCACCCGATGCCAGCATCATTCTCGCATATCATGGGCAAGCGGTTATCGGGGCGGTTGCAGGCATGCCGCTTATCCATGAAGACGCCCGGATGCTTGACGCCTTTGCCGGGACGACATTTCCGTTCAACAAGATATATTACGTCGGGGAACTGCTCTTCCGCCCGGCCTACCGTAATTGCGGGCTGGGCCGGAAGCTGCTTGACCAACTGGAAAGCCACATCCGTTCCCTCGGCCGCTACCACAGACTCACCTGCGCCACGGTTGAGCGCCCCGATGATCACCCTTTGCGACCGCGTGACTACATCCCCATCACAAGATTTCTTGCCCGTACCGATTTTGCCCGGCTCCCCGGGGTAACAACCAGCTTCATGTGGCTAGAGACCGATGGTGTCAAACGGGATCACCCCATGCAGTTCTGGAGCAAGGATGTGCGGGAGTAAATTCCCTTTCGCCCTGGGTACGGAGGACCAGGAATCCGATAAGCTCTGCTGAAGCTCCTCTTATCGACATCTCCCAAGTCCCAGCAGAAATTTTGCCGCCGGAATGCACTGAATCCTGCCACCAGCGGTATCGATTACATCTTCACAGAAATTCCTGAAACGAAAGCGGGTAGACTCCAAAGGACACATGCCTGCCGGTCAGCTTGGTGCCGATCTCGCGGGAGAGCATCTGTGACGATGAGCCGGTGACGAATACCTTGATATCCTCTGTTTCACTACGCCCCCGAACCCAGCTCTCCCAACCTGATATTTTAAGCAATATCATAACCGGTATATCGGTGAGTCAAGCATTTCTTGAAGTCGCCTGTGATTGTATCAGAAGCGGTAAGGGTATTTTCGGGTATATTTGCAGCGCAAGGAAAAGCACGACAGCACGAGGTGTATTCCCTGGCCTTTGCCCTGTCGCAGATGTTTTCGCCGAAGCAGAAGGAGTTGTTTAAGAAGAGGCTGCATGCTTGACAAAAACATGTTTTGTATGTAAATGTACAATCAAATGTATTTTTGAATACAATTCATTGAACTAAAGAGCACACATGGAATATAGACTGAACAAAGATCACCTTCTTAACGTTCTGGAAGAGTGGAACCGTTTCCTCAAGCGCAAGGTTCATCTGATCGCGTGCGGAGGGACGGCCATGACCTTGTCTGGGGTCAAGCCATCGACCAAAGATGTTGATTTCATGGTCCCGAATATTCAGGAACATAAGTATCTGATAAAGCAACTCAGAGCGCTGGAGTATGAACCGGTCACCGGTTTTGGCTGGAAGCGGGCCGGGGAGATTTTTCAATTTGATATTTTTAGAGGAAATTTCATCCACACGACAGAGCTGCTGACGTCTCCACTGGAAAAAGATGGCAACAGTCCACTCAAGGAATATTCTCATCTGTACCTCGGGATTCTGAACGACTACGATCTTATCTCCAGCAAGCTGATGCGCGGGACCAGGGTCGATTTTGATGACTGCCTGAGTCTGGCGGAGGCGCACAGGGCAGACCTTGACATTGACCGGCTGGCGGGACACTTCAACGAACTGGTCAGCTTTGACGTCGCGGAAGCGCGGCTGAGACCGCACATGCAGCACTTCCTTGAGCTGCTGCAAAAGAGAGGTCTGTATGACTGACGCAAAACTTATGAAGAGTTTG
>MGZK01000058.1 GCA_001802125.1 Geobacteraceae bacterium GWC2_55_20 | reverse complement strand
CGCTGAGCTACATGAATGTCATATTTGCCGGCAGCCCCTTCTTTCTGCTAAACTTCGTGATGAACGCCATTCACAACTCGCACGGCAACACAAAGCCCTATCGCAATTTCCTGATATGCGGTTTCTTTCTGAACCTTGTCCTCGATCCCTGGTTCATGTATGGCGGTTTGGGGCTTCCCGCCTTCGGGTTGGCGGGCATCGCGCTGGCCACGATACTGATCCAATGCCTGGGCAACTTCTACCTTTTCAGCCGACTGTCAAAATCCGGCATTCTGACCTCCCTCCAGCTGAAAGAGCTGATCCCGAGATGGAAACCGTTTCGTGAACTTTTCAGACAGGGCTATCCATCGGCGTTGAACATGATGACGGTTTCAATCGGTATCTTTGTCATTACCTGGTACGTGGGACGCTTCGGCGAATCGGCGGTGGCAGCCTACGGCATCGGCACCCGCATCGAGCAGATCGCATTGCTGCCGATCATGGGACTCAACATATCGACCCTGGCGCTGACCGCCCAGAATTTTGGGGCCGGCCGCATCGACCGCATCCGCGAGACTCTGCGGGTCTCGCTCCGCTATGGCTTCGCAATTGCGCTGACCGGTACACTTGCGTCATTAATGTTCAGCAGCGAACTGATGGGACTGTTCACAGCGGATAGCGCTGTGGCTGCGATCGGCTCCGGTTTCCTGAGTATCGAGGCTTTTGTATTCCCGGCCTATGTTTTGCTCTACATCAGCATTTCCGCCATGCAAGGCATCAAACTGCCCGGCTTCGGCCTCCTGATCGGGCTGTACCGGCAGATAGCCGGACCGGTACTGGTATTTCACCTGCTGTCGGTCGTGCTGGGACTGGGGCTGGCCGGAATCTGGTGGGGAATTCTTGCGGTAACATGGTCAGCAGCGCTGATAGTGGTCGTATATGTCAGCCACACCCTTGCAAAACTTGAGAAGGAACAGATAACCATATGAAGAGAGTAGCAATCACCACGCTTGGATGCAAAACCAACCAGTACGAATCAGCGGCAATGATCGAGCAGCTTGAAAG
The DNA here is from genome assembly GCA_001802125.1 of Geobacteraceae bacterium GWC2_55_20. Classification (GTDB taxonomy): domain Bacteria; phylum Desulfobacterota; class Desulfuromonadia; order Geobacterales; family Pseudopelobacteraceae; genus JACRCG01. The sequence goes on along the minus strand of MGZK01000058.1, from coordinate 33,895 downwards.
AGCCGGATATCAAGTGGTCCCGTTCGACGAACCGGCGGACATCTGCATCATAAACTCCTGCACCGTGACCGCCCGCACCGACGCCGAGACCCGCCGTCTCATCAGGCGCGCCAGACGCCTGAACCCGCTCGCCCGGATTGTCGCCACCGGGTGCTATGCCCAGGTGGCGTCGGGTGATCTGGAACGGATGCCGGAACTGGACGGCGTGCTCGGCAACCGCGAGAAACAGGATATTTCGCTGCTGTTGGAATCAACCAACCATCAGGTTTCGGACATTTCCGTCGAAAGGGAAAGCCAGCCACTCAAGCTGACCAGCTTTGCCGAACATACCCGCGCGTTCCTCCAGGCCCAAAACGGCTGCAACTCGTTCTGCTCCTACTGTATCGTTCCATACGCCAGGGGGCGCAGCCGCAGTGTAAAATTGGATGAGGTGCTGCAGGGGGTGCGGGATCTGGCGGAAAACGGTTACCGGGAGGTGGTCCTGACCGGCATCCACCTGGGCGCCTACGGCCTGGACCTGACCCCGGCGACCTCGCTGACCGGGCTCGTCGCCCGGATCGACCGGGAACGGATCGTCCCGCGCCTGAGAATCGGCTCGGTTGAGCCAAACGAGTTAAGCGACGAACTGCTGGATCTGATGTCATCATCAAGCTGCATCTGCCCGCACCTGCACCTGCCGCTGCAGAGCGGATGCGATACGGTGCTGGAGAGGATGGGCAGACGTTACAGCGCCGGTTTTTTCCGCGATTTGACTGCAAGGGCAACGACAGCCCTACCGGACGCCTTTATCGGCGCCGACCTGATTGCAGGCTTTCCGGGCGAGAGCGAGGCTGAATTCAAGGAGACGCTGAAGCTGCTGGAGCAATTGCAGTTATCAGACCTGCACGTGTTCCCCTATTCCAGCCGTCCCGGCACCAAAGCCGCCGGCATGCCCGGACAGCTTCCGGGACAAATCATCAAGGAGCGGGCGGCCATTCTGCGAAAGGTTGCCGATCTAAAGAAGCTGGAGTTCATGGAACGTTTCATCGGCAGGGAGATGGAGGGGCTGGTGCAGGGATACAACCGGAAGACTTCGGAATGCAACGGTCTGACTTCAAACTACCTGAGTGTCCGTTTTGCCGGCAATCCGGAGATGATCAACCGGCTGCTGACCGTCAGGCTTCTCGGCTGCAATGGCGAATACTGTTCAGGTGAAGCGGTTTTCCAGGGTCTTTGACCGTACCGCAAGAAGAATGACATTGCCGACCGAAAACAGTACTGCGCCGGCCAGCGCCATGCCGGCGCCGCGCTCACGGTGCAACTCCAGCAGGGCCCGCCGGAACGGAAACTCCTCGGCCTGCTTGATATAGACCCCGTATCCACCCGAGAACCAGGGATGATTGGGACTTATAACCACCCGACCGGCCGGGTTCTTGAGATCGGTTACCAGCTCACTGCTGAAGCCTGTCGGCATGCCGTTCGGCGACAGATTGACGGAGATCCCGGCCACTCCGAACTGACTGCCGTTCGGCAGACTCACCACTAACCCTTCCTGAACTTCGACCTGCAGTACCGATGAAGCGGCGGCGCTCAGCAGGTGCGCCAGCACGATCAGCAGGAAACCGGCATGGATCAGTTGCGGTGCCAGCAGCAGCGCCCACCCGCCCCTGCCCCAACGGTTTAGAACTGTTTCGCAAGAACAGAGCAGTGTGTTCAGTACCAGCAGGGCCAGCAGGACAAGTGTCAGCCAGAGCCACCAGGAGACACCGGGCGGAACCTCGCGCAGCCAGACCAGGAGCGGCACAGCATTGATTGCCGCCGCGTATTCGCCGGAGAGTCTGAAAGAACCGGCCGCCATCACAATGCAGACCAGCGCCAGCAACGCAACGCATAATTCGATCGACATCAGGAAACGCCATAGCTTCATAAGCGGATCAGGTCCTCGTGTTCCTCTTCATGGGGATTGATATGAATCATCACATCGCCGACTCCCGGATAATGATCGAAGATCAGTTTCTTGACCTCCGTGGCGATGTCATGGGACTGCTTCACCGTCATTTCCGGGTCCATCTCCAGTTTCAGGTCAACGATCATGTATTGACCGGAACGGCGGGCGCGAATTTCATGAACATGTTCGACACGTTCCACACTTTCGGCCAACTGCTGCAGCGCATCAATAAAATCGGCCGGAGCGCTGCCGTCCATCAGGTCGTGGGCCGCCTCCATAAAGGTCTGGTAGCCGATGTGCAGTATGAAGAGAGAGGTCAGTCCGGCCGCCAGCGGATCCATGATTCCCAGTCCGAAAAATGCTCCCGCAACTCCGATCAATGTCGCAACCGAGGTAATGGCATCCTTGCGATGATCCTTGGCAATCGCCAGCAGCGCCGGGCTTTCAAGCTTCTCGCCGGTTTTGCGGGAGATGCGGTGCAACCATTCCTTGATGATGATCGTAATAAAAGCGGCCACGACAGCGATCCAGCCTGGCGTCCTGAATACTCCGGCCATAATGGTGACAACGGATTCAAACAGGATCCAGCCACCGGTAACAAAGATCACCAGTGAGATCAGCAGAGCGGCCAGGCTTTCCGCGCGGCCATGGCCGTAGGGATGGTTGGCGTCAAACGGTTGCCGGCCCAATTTGAGGGCCATCATCGTTGCAAATATCGCCACGAAATCGCAGGCGCTCTCGATACCGTCGGCAAAGACCGCATCCGACCGTCCCCAGTAACCGGCCGACAGCTTGAAGACCATCAGTATGGCGTTGACCCAGAAACCGATCTTGATAATCCGGTCGGCGCTGTCGAAGCGTTCATTGCGTTGCATCATCCCTCCGCCGCCCGGAATTCCTTGATTCTCAGTTGAACGGACGTAACGTTGTTCCAGACATTCAACTCCGGAAAAAAGGCCACATCGATCAAGCCATCCGTGGCGCACTCGGCCTGTCTGAAGGCAATTGCGCCGAAGGTCATGCCGCCAGACGCCAGGCGCAGCTTCAGATGACCATCCCCGACCACCCGCCGATCCAGAACCTTAACGCCCCGCATCATGAACGTCGGCTCGGGGTTACCGGCTCCGAACGGCTCCAGACGCTTCAGATCATCGATCAAACCGACGGTGACATCTTCGGGAGCGAGCAGCGCATCGACAGTCATGGCCGGGACAAGCTGGTCTTCACTCAGCATGCAGGCCGAAACCGATTCGAACGCTACGGAAAAGGATTCCAGTTTATCCGCCTTCAGGGAGATTCCGGCTGCGAACTGATGCCCGCCGAAACGTTCCAGATTATCCGCACAGGCTTTCAGAGCCTGCAACAGGTGAAATCCCGGAATGCTCCGTCCTGAGCCCTTGCCGTTACCGTCCTGATCCAGAGCAATCAGGATTGTCGGCCGGTGATAGCGTTCCACCATCCTGGAAGCCACAATCCCCACCACTCCCTGGTGCCATGAACCTGAAGCCAACACGATGCTACGGCAGTCAGGATAGTTGCCCGCAGCTTCAACCATACTGATCGCCTCCTGCAGCATGGAACGCTCTATGGCCTGTCGTTCGGCATTGGCGGCATCCAGCTCTTCGGCAATGGCAGCCGCCCGTTGCGGGTCGTCTCCCAGCAGCAGTTCTACTCCGGGAACGGCGCACTCCATCCGGCCGGCCGCATTCAGTCGCGGCGCCAGCCGGAATCCGACCTGGCCACAGTTAACGCTGCCATTGACACCGGCCACCCGCTTGAGCGCGCCTACCCCGACCCTGGCGCTATCACCCAGCAGCCTCAACCCATAATATGCGTAAATCCGGTTCTGGCCAATCAGCGGCACAACATCGGCAATTGTTCCCAACGCCACAAGATCCAGCCACTCCCGCAGGTCCGGTTCCCTGCCTCCTGCAAATGCACCATCCGCCCTTAAACGGCTGCGCAAAGCGACAATCAGGTTGAAGGCAACCCCTACACCTGCAAGTGACTTGAACGGATAGTTACAACCGGGCTGCAACGGGTTAACCACCGCGCAGGCATCCGGCAGCGACTCTTTGGGAGAGTGGTGATCGGTGATTATCAGGTCCGCTCCGTGCCGGCGGCAGAATTCCGCTTCAACTACCGAGGTAATACCGCAGTCAACCGACAGTATCAGCGTTACACCGGTGTCAATCACGCGCTTCAGCGCATCCTGGTTCAAACCGTAACCGTCATCAAAGCGATTGGGGATGAAATAGCCGCAGTCGAATCCGGTGCGGCGAAGAAAAGAGACCAGCAGGGCGGCCCCTGTTATTCCATCCACATCATAGTCGCCGTAGACACATATCTTTTCGCCTTTGCCGCGAGCATGGCAAAGGCGCGTTACCGCGGCCTGGATGCCCTTCATCAGAAGCGGATCCGGCATCGATGACAATGACGGCGACAGAAAGGACAACCCCTCTTCCCGTGATGATATACCGCGACCCGCCAGGATCGTTGCTACCACGAGACTCAGTTCCAGGGATTCCGCCAGTGCGGATGCCAACGCAGGATCAACGTCCTTTATGATCCATTTTTTCCCCATGCCGTTCTCAAATCCTGTTAAAAAAAATCCCCCGTCAGGCGGGGGATTTGATCGGTTTATTTAAACGTGGCCGGCGGCATTCCATTAGCGGTTTGCGACATCATGCTCTTTATCTGCATCGCGGTGGAGCTGGTAGAATCCATCTTCAGATACCTGTTCCAATATTCAGCGGCCTTATCAGGTTGCTTCAGATCGACGGCATATACAATACCGATATTGAAGAGACTCTGCAGATGGTTAGGGTCAATCTGGTTTGCCTTCTCGAAGTTGATTATGGCCTTGTCATACCAGCCGACTTTTCTGAACATCACGCCCTGGTCTGTCAGTACATTCGGGTTGTTCGGTTCTATCTCAAGGGCCTTGCCATAGGCATTGATCGACTTTTGAGACTGTTCGGTGTCAAAGTAATCGTTGCCGAGAGAAATCCATGCATTCAGGTTTTTGGGATCCTGAGCCACAATTTTTTCTGCCTGGGCTATGCGCTGGGTATAGTCGGTGGGAGAACCGGAACCAGCCGGGATCGGAGTGGTTGCCTGTTGACTTTTACCTGAATTGCTGATGCTGAAAACCAGATATCCGCCCAGAAGGCCTACAATCAAGGCGACTACAGCAATAAGTATGGATTCTTTTTTCAATTATTACCTCCTTGTGTAAGTTTGAATCGAATCAGGCTTTTTCAACCTGCTTCGCCAAAGCCCGGTTTTCAAGCAACACTACGATCGGGCTGGCTACAAACACCGATGAATAGGTGGCAACTCCGATTCCGATCAATAGCGCAAGTGAGAAATCATGGATGACTTCTCCGCCGAATATAAACAGTGAAGCTGCAGCTATAAAGGTCGTCAAAGAGGTTACAATGGTACGAGACAAAACCTCGTTGATGCTGCCGTTAAAGATGTTGTGCATCGCGCCCTTGAGGTTTTTGTGCAGGTTTTCGCGAATACGGTCGAATATGACCACTGTATCGGTCAGGGAATAGCCGGCGATTGTCAGAACAGCAGTAATAAAGAGCAGGTTGATCTCCTTGTTCAGCACAAAGAATACCGCCACCATCGCCAGGACATCATGCATGGTGGCGATCGTAGCCCCGATGCCGAACTTTAAATCAAAGCGCCAGGCAATATACAGAATTATGCCCAGAAGTGAAAGAGCTACGGCTATCAGTGTATCCTTGCGCAACTTGTCACCGATTGAAGGGCCGATTTCCGTTGAGCTCTCAACGGTGAAGGGGTTGTCGGCAAACTCGGTCCTGAAAGAGGTCTGAACCAGTTCCGATTGTTTGCCGACAGCGGCTCCCGCCATCTTGACCAATAGCATGTTGCCGTTTTTGATCTCTTGCAGGTCGGCCTTGGCAATCCCGTGCTTGTGTAGCGCGGTCCTGGCATCGGCGATCGAGAACGGTTTGCTGAATTTCAGTTGCATGGCCGTGCCGCCGGAAAAATCTATTCCCATGTTAGCGGCTCCGCGACCGATCTGGATGATGCCGATAATACCGATGATCGCGATAATCGACGAGACTACAAACGCGATATTGCGCTTGCCGATAAAGTCTATATTGGTCTTGCCCAAAAGTTCCATATCCGCTTTCTCCCCTTAAATGCTCAGTTTCTTGATGTTTCCTTTTTGCAGGAACAGGTCGAAGATCACCTTGGTACCGATCAGCGATGTGAACAGGTTGATGAGTACCCCCAGACTGAGTGATACCGCAAAACCCTTGACCGGACCAGTGCCGAACTGAAACAGAACCGCGGCGGTAATCAGGGTTGTGACATGCGAGTCCATGATCGTCAGAAAGGCTTTGTCGTAACCGGCATCCAGAGCAGCCTTGGGCGTTTTACCCAGCTTGAGTTCCTCACGGATACGCTCGAAGATAATCACGTTCGAGTCAACCGACATTCCTATCAGCAGCACGATCGCGGCAATACCCGGCAGTGTCAGGGTGGCGCCCAGTGCGGCCAGCGCTCCCATCAGGTAGAGTATGTTCAGGATCATGCCCAGGTCCGCGATCAGGCCCGACAGCTTGTAGTAGACCGCCATGAAGACGACTACCAGCAAAACGCCGATCAATCCGGCATAGAGACCCTTGCTGATCGAATCCTGCCCCAGGGACGGACCGACGGTAACGTTCTGGATGATCTTGACCGGAGCCGGCAGCGCTCCGGCGCGCAGGACTATTGCCAGGTCGGCGGCGGTTTTTTCGGTAAAGTTGCCGGAAATCTGTGCGCTGCCTCCGGAAATGCGTTCGCGGATCACCGGAGCGGAGTGAATATTACTGTCCAGAACGATGGCAAAGCGCTTGCCGACATTGGCGGCGGTAACCTGATCGAACAGCTTGGCTCCCAGGTTGTTGAATTCGATGGCCACGTAAGGTTGATTGAACTGGGAATCGATCCGCACCTGGGCATCGGTCAGAAGGTCGCCGGTGATCATCGACTTTTTCTGCACCACGATCGGAATTTCAGTCACGGCGCCGGTTGTCGGATCCACCATTTTTTCCTTCAGCAGCTCGGCATCATCCGGAATGGTTGTCGCGGTCGGGGAGATATCCTCGCGCACCATTTTAAACTCGAGACGGGCGGTGCGGCCGATAAGCTCTATCGCGCGTTGCGGATCCTTGATGCCAGGCAGTTGCACAACTATGTGATTGATACCTTCGCGCTGGATGGTCGGCTCTGATACGCCGAACTGGTCAATCCTGTTGCGGATGGTTTCCAGAGCCTGCTGCACGGCCTTGTCCTTGCGGTCCAGGGCGTCTTTTTCATTCATCCGGAGCGTAATGGCCGCAAATCCGCCTTCATCAAAGATCGGGCTCTGTTCATAAGAGGGATATTTATCCTTGAGGAGCTTCTGGACGTCCGCTGCGGTCCCTTTTTCATACACCACCAGCGAAACTTTGTCGGAACCGGTTCTGCTGATATGTTTAAAACGGAGGTTTTTAGAATTAAGCGTGTCTTCCAGATCGGTGGCAACAAGATCCAGTGACCCTTCCACCGCTTTCTGAGTGTCAACCTCCATAACCAGATGAGTACCTCCCTGCAGGTCAAGTCCCAGATGGATCTTGTCCTTTGGAAGTAATCCTCCCCACCATGCCGGGAGTTGTGCAACCAGTGTCGGGGTCAGATACAGAAAAGACAGCAGTACAAAAATGCCTATCAGGCTAATACGCCAGCCAGTTCCTTTTGGCATATGGATCGGTTCTCCCTTCCGGAATAATTTTACTAGTCTTTCTTGATCGAAGCGATATAGCTCTTTGTAATCTTGATGTTGACATTGTTGGCAATTTCGAGCGTCACGATCGAATCGTCAACGGCAATCACCTTTCCATGCACACCACCGGCGGTGATAACGTTGTCACCCTTCTTCATCGCGTCCAACAGCGCCTTGTGTTCCTTGGCCTTCTTCTGCTGAGGGCGGATCAATAAAAAATAGAATATTGCAAACATGAATACCAGCGGAATAATCTGCTGAAAAGCGGCCATACCGCCGCCAGCCTGACCGGCCGCCCCACCGGCGGGACCTGACATTGCAAAAGCTAATCCAAACATTTAATTACCCTCCTTCAATCGGTTGTTTATTCGCATTGACTCCAAAAATTGCTTACGAAAATTATCAAAACTATTATCCCTGATCGCACTCCTTGCCTGTTGCATAAGATCCAGAAAATAATGCAGATTATGATAGGTGTTCAGTTGAGAGGCAAGTATTTCGCCCGCACGGTACAGGTGACGAAGATATGCCCGAGAATAGTTCCTGCATACCAGACAATTACATTCCGGGTCAAGCGGACCGGCGTCTTCTTCATAAATTTTTGACTTTATGTTGATCCGTCCCTGGCTGGTGAACAGCATGCCGTTTCTGGCGTTTCTGGTCGGCATGACGCAGTCGAACATGTCGTAGCCGTGCCAGACCGCTTCAATCAGATCCTCGGGAGCGCCGATTCCCATGATATATCGCGGCGACTCCTTAGGCAACAGCGGAGAACAGCACTCCATCACTCCATACATCTGTTCCTTTTCTTCTCCGACCGACAGCCCCCCCAGGGCATAACCGTCAAAACCGATCGAGCAGATGTCATCAACGCTGCGGGCACGCAAATCGTAATGCATCCCCCCCTGAATAATCCCGAACAGCTGCTGCCCCTCGCGACTGTGCGCATCCTTGCAACGCCTGGCCCAACGGGAAGTCAGTTCCAGTGAACGGCTGACATAGTCGTATTCGGCTGTCGCGGGAGGGCACTCATCAAAACACATGATGATATCGGCGCCCAGCGCTTCCTGGATGCCAATGGCCAGTTCCGGTGTCAGCATGTGGCGTGAGCCGTCGATGTGCGACTGAAACCGGACCCCCTCTTCGCTGATCTTGCGCAGTTCACCAAGGCTGAACACCTGAAATCCGCCGCTGTCGGTCAGGATCGGCCGGTCCCAGTTCATGAAACGGTGCAGTCCGCCCATTTTCTCCACCAGGCGGTGCCCGGGCCGGAGATAGAGGTGGTAGGTGTTGGCCAATATGATCTGCGCCTTGACAGCCAGCAGATCCTCCGGTGTCATCGCCTTGACAGTGGCATTGGTGCCGACCGGCATGAAGATTGGCGTTTCAATCACCCCGTGCGGAGTATTCAGAGAGCCGAGACGCGCCCTGCAGGAAGTGTCGCTGTGAATTATGGTAAACTTTCCCGACACGGAACCTCTCAATCAATATATGAACATCGCATCGCCGTAGCTGTAGAATCTGAAGCCGCACGCAACCGCATTTTTGTATGCGTCAAGCACGAATTCTCTTCCGGCAAAGGCGGACACCAACATCAGCAGAGTCGATTCAGGCAGATGAAAATTGGTAATCAAGGCATCCACCACCTTGAAACGATATCCGGGATAGATGAATATATCCGCCTCTCCAGCACCGGCATCCAAGCCTCCGGCAAGTCCGGCGGAATATTCCAGGGTCCTGGCGGTTGTGGTTCCAACCGCGATTACCCTGCCACCTGCTGCTTTTGTTCGCCTGATCACAGCCACGGTTTCAGGCGGTATCGAATACCGTTCACAGTGAATCCGATGTTCCTGGACCCTCTCCACACGCACAGGCTGAAAGGTTCCCAGCCCGGTATGCAGGGTCAAAAACGCGGTTGCGATCCCTCTGGCAGCCAGCTGGTCAAGGAGCCCGGCCGTGAAGTGAAGACCGGCCGTAGGAGCTGCCACTGCGCCTGAATTCCTTGCCACCACGGTCTGGTAGCGTTCCCGGTCGCTGGCGCAATCCTCTCGCTGCAGATACGGAGGCAGGGGAATATGTCCCTCCCGATCGAGCCAGGCGTCAAAGGGTTCGCAACCGGAAAAATCAATCAGCCAGTTTTCTGTACCGCAACGGGAATTGACGATCGCGGTCATCCCCGAGCCGAACAGGATCTGCTGGCCGGGACGAAATTTTTTGGAGCCGCGCAGCATGCATTCCCACTGATCGGAATCAACCAATCGGCGCAGCAGAAAAACCTCGACCTTGCCTCCTGACAGCTTCGTGCCGAACAGACGGGCGGGAATTACCCTGGTATCGTTCATCACCAGCAGATCGCCGGAATCAAGATATTGCCCAATATCCCTAAAAACCGTTTCAGCGATTGCCCCGGTTTCGCGATTCAGCAGCATCAGTCGCGAGCCGTCACGCTCCGGAGCCGGGTAGCGCGCAATCAGCTCAGCGGGGAGATCGAACGTAAAATCTTTAACAAGCATATAAAGTATTTTTCTATCTGCGGCCGGACAGTTTCTGCAGTTCGGTGCCCGGATAATAGTATGAGAGAATTTCGTTGTAGCTGAAACCGTCAAGTGCGCGCTGTTTTGAACCCCACTGGCACAATCCGACACCATGCCCATTGCCGCTGCCTGTAAAACGGGCCTCTCCGTCCGTGACCTTGACCGTGAAGCGGGTGCTCTTGATCACACTATAGCCGACAGCTTTCCGGAACTGGTCACCGGTCAGGGAAAACCCACCTTTGACGGCTACAATCACGACCTGCTTCAGCCGGCCGCGTGAATTCAACGGACCGGTCTTTATGCCGGTCAATCCGGATATTTTATAACCGGCCGTCCTCAGCCGTTCTTCAATCTCAAGCAGAGACAGCTTTTGCTCCCAGAGAGTAGCTGCCTGCGATGTCTGACAGTACTGGCACTCGACACCCTTCAGATATGGTAGCGCAGAACCCCATACATTTTCCGATGCCTCGGTTTTCCCACCGCAGGACGAATGATAAAACGCCTGGATAATGGATCCCCCAAACGTAAGAACCTCCCGTTCGGTTTCGGCAACAGCGCGGCGGGCACGGCTATCTTCGATCTGACACCCCTCATACACCTGATCGATAACCGACGACTCCAGATGGTAAGGGGCGTTTGCACGGGCCGCCTTCCTGCTGAGCGCGTATGTCCTGGCTATCACAGCCTGGGCCTTGACCGCTTCTATCGGCCACGCAGAAGATATCTCACAATTTATCAGGCCAACCAGATAATCCTCAAGCGACAGCTGATTTACGACCTGAATTCCGTTGTCCGTGCGCGACAGTTCGGCAAGACCGCGATACGGTTTATTATTAATATACACGGCCGAAGTAGCAGAAAAAACAAGACTACGCATTTGCTTGCCATCTGCAGTCAACCCATCGTTAGTAGGCCTGACCGTGACGGGAAGATTGAGCACAACAGCTTCGCCTCTGTCACCCGTTATAAGCAATCCCTCTCCGCTCACCGTAACTTCCTGGGCGGATTTGACGATTGCTATCCGAATGGTTTCATCCAGAAGTGCTGCGTCGGTAGTTCCCACGCCGTCCCATGGCCAGAGCACGGCAATCGGCATGATAAACAATATGATGAGTATATTAACTGAGCGCAAAACCTGATGATAGAACCACATAAAGAACCATTGTGTCAATTTTTTTGATTTATTATATATTTCTTGATATATATAGAATCCATGTCATTCATTAAATGTTGGCACACATACTGAATATTTCAATCTCCGAGCAAAATAAACAATAAAACTGATCACATACAGATTGGCCTTGTCTCATTATTTTATCAGACAGCTGAAAACCATGACCTCATAACTATCCGTACCTGTGAGTTTTTGTTTTATCTTGCCTGTATTGCAACCCGGCAACAATAAGTGTTTTATAATATTGAGTTTTTAGCTAAATCGCTTTATGGATGCGGTATATGACGTTATCGGATATCTTATTCGTGGCAACAGAGACGGGATTATGTTTCTTAACTCTCTAAAAATCAAGATTGTCAGCCTGGTGGCGCTGATCGTGATCGCGGTGGTTTCCTTCGCATCATGGAAGCATTACCATGAGCAGAAATCGATGATTGTAAACCTCACCGAAAAAAGTTCGGTAGCGCTGATAGAGAGTATAGTTGCCAATATCCAGGCCGCGATGAAAACCGGCCACACCTCGGCGGTTAATGACATTCTGAAAAAAGTAAAACGGCGGGAACATGTTAAGGTGCTCCGTATTGTTGATGAAAACGGCCGGATACTTCATTCCGCGGAAAGCAGGGAGATCGGGCGTTTGCTTTCGGACGACGAGCGCTCGCGACTGACGAATACCGCTCAGGACCATTATTATTTTTCCAACGACAAAAATGAATTCGATTCTTATACCAGGATAGTCAACTCTCCAGACTGCCATGGTTGCCACGACAGCGGTAAACCGTTCATTGCGGTAATTGAAACGGAGATTTCACTCGATGAGCTGACCAAATACATCAAACTCGAGAAGATTAATGCGGTACTCTCATCGTCGGTGATGATCCTGCTGATTATCGGCGCCCTGTTCCTGTTTCTGATGATTTATGTCGATAAACCGGTTCAAACGCTGATCCGCTCGATGCAACAGATAGAGCGCGGTAACTTTGATGTCAGCGTTTCTATCAACAGTTCCAAGGAGATGAACCTGCTGTCGCTGAACTTCAATCTGATGGCTGCACAGCTTAAAGAATTGATGAACACAACCATCATAAACGAACGCGAACTGGCCAAGGCGGAAGAAAAACTTTCACACCATCATGACACCCATCTGATGAACCTCAAACTCGAAGAGCAACTGCGGGAAATCGAAAACCTGAACGTTTCGCTGGAGGAGCGTATCGAGGAAGTTGAAACAGCCAGTTACACGATCGCCGACCTGGCCGGAGAGCTGGAGCAGAAAAACGCCAACCTGGAACATGCGGTTGAACGGCTTTCATCGATATACAAGATCGGACTGGCCATAAACTCCACCATGGACATCGACCGGCTGTTTAATCTGGTAGTGCGCACCACGACTACCACCCTGAATGCCCAGATCGGCTATATCATTCTGTACGACAAGAACGAGAAGCTACTCAACGTCACCAACCTTATCGGTGGCGGCAAGCTGATAGCACCGCAAAAAGCCATTGCCATGAAGGATACCAGCGTTTCAACCTGGGTAATCAATAACCGCAAACCGCTTCTGATCGCGGACATCAACCAGACCCCCCAGTTCGATCGTTTCAGTGATCTGGGATACGAGCGAAAATCACTGATCTGCGTGCCGCTGATTGTTAAAGACGAAATCATTGGCACCATTAGCGTTGTCAACAAGATCGACAACTCCCAGTTTTATTCAGACGAATTGGAGATGCTGACAACGATAGCCGCCCAGGCGGCCATTGCCATCAAAAACGCCACTCTTTACGAAGAACAGCAACAGACCTATCTGAACACCATTCAGGCGCTGGTGTCGGCCATTGAAGCCAGCGACAGCTATACCAAGGGGCACTCCGAACGCGTGACCCGTTACAGTATAGAGATCGGCCGGAAATTCAATCTCCCCAATGATCGGTTGCAGATTCTCGAACGTGCGGCCATCCTGCACGACATCGGCAAGATCGGAATAGATCTCAGTCTTCTGCATAAGCAGGGCAAGCTGTCGTCACACGATATCACCGAACTCCAGCAACACCCCTTGATCGGAATGAAGATTCTGGAGCCGATTGAATTTCTGCTTGACGTTCGCACCTGCATAGGTCAGCATCATGAACGTTATGACGGTCTGGGCTATCCGCATCGCATAAAGAACAGCGAACAGTTGCTTGAAGCACGCATTCTCTCGGTAGCAGACGCATTTGACGCAATGACTTCCGATCGTCCCTATCGCAAGGCTCTGCCGTTGGATGTTGCGATTGCTGAATTGAACGATAATGCCGGAACTCAATTCGACCCGGAAATTGTCGATGTATTCATATCGATACTGGAAGAAGGTTCTTTTTTCCACTCCCGATTTGCCGCCATGCCGCAGCGACAGTTCTCAATACCGCCCGCATAACACGAACCACATTCCCTTTTGAGAGTAATCCGTGTCCAACCTGCTGACCATCAAAGATCTGCATGTATCTTTTCCGTCCGCCCATGGTGTTGTCGAAGCTGTAAGCGGCGTCAGCCTGGCATTGGACAAAGGTTCGGTACTGGCGCTGGTCGGTGAATCCGGTTCAGGCAAATCGATGACGGCATTCTCGATCATGCGTCTTGTCCCCCCCCCGGGTATGGTGAGCGCGGGCGAGATTCTTTTTGAAGGGCAGGATCTGGCCGGGCTTTCGGAAGAGGCCATGCGCTCGGTTCGTGGACGCCGCATTTCCATGATCTTCCAGGAACCGATGACTTCGCTGAACCCTGTCCTGAGAATCGGCGATCAGGTTACGGAACCGCTGCTTCTGCATAACAGGATCTCAGGACGCGAAGCTGAGGAGCAGGGTGTGGAGTTGCTGAAAAAGGTCGGCATCACTTCCGCCGGCGACCGGATGCGGGACTATCCCCATCAATTGAGTGGCGGCATGCGCCAGAGAGTGATGATTGCAATGGCGCTGGCATGTCATCCGGCACTGTTGATCGCAGATGAACCCACCACGGCGCTGGATGTAACCATTCAGGCCCAGATTCTGGAACTTTTGGACAGCCTGAGAGTGGACACCGGGCTGGGTATGTTGCTGATCACGCATGACCTTGGAATTGTTGCCGAACGTTCAGATCATACCGCGGTGATGTATTCCGGCCGGATAGTCGAGTCCGCGCCGACCGGCCTGCTGTTGACCGAGCCGCGTCATCCCTATACCAGGGCTCTTTTGGCATCCCTCCCCCAGTACGCCGAACCGGGAAAGCCACTGAATATAATCACGGTCCGCACCGACACGGACTCATCGCCGCGCTCGGGATGCGCCTATGCGGCGCGCTGCCCGATTGCCGATGAAGAGTGTCTGTCCGGACCACAGGAACTATGTGAAATATCCCCGTCACATCTGGTACGCTGCCGGAAATCTCTATGAATGAACCCTTGATTCTGACCGGCACAGGAGTGTCGAAGACATTCAGGCTTTCGACACATCGCGACCAGGCCAAGATCCTGACCGCCCTGGACGACGTCACTCTGCAGCTGGCAAGTGGTGAATCGCTGGGAATCGCCGGAGAATCGGGGTGCGGAAAGTCAACTCTCGCCAAGATCATGGCGGGGCTGATGAAACCGGATCTTGGAATCGTTGCTTACAAAGGTACTTCACTGACTGAATTGCCGAGAGACGAACAGTTGCGTTTCCGGCGCTCCGTCCAGATGATTTTCCAGGATCCTTTCTCATCTCTGAACCCGCGCATGAGAATCGGGGACAGCATTTCCGAACCGCTCGGCATCGCCGGAATGTCTGCCGATCGCCGGCATCAGGAGCTGATAAGGATCATGAACGCAGTCGGACTCGATGCGGATTTCAGTAATCGGTTTCCGGACGAGTTTTCAGGGGGACAGCGCCAACGAATCGGCATCGCCCGCGCTTTGGCCGCAAATCCGGAAATCCTGATAGCCGATGAGCCGGTCTCCTCACTCGACATCTCGATTCAAGCCCAGATCATCAATCTCCTGTTGCAGATGAAGAACGATTACAACCTGACAATGATGATCATTTCTCACAACCTGATGGTTTTGAGACATATCTGCAGCAGAATCATCATCATGTACCTGGGGGTAGTGGTTGAGAACGCTCCCGCCGCCGGCCTGTTCCTGCGCTGCCGCCATCCCTACACTGAAGCGTTGCTGGCCGCCATTCCCGGACTTGGCAACAGGCAGAATCCCGGCGCCAGACTGCTTAACGATGACCTGCCATCACCGGTGGCAATACCGTCTGGATGCCGTTTTCACCCGCGCTGCCGGCATGCAATCGAGATCTGCAGACATGAAGTACCTCCGCTGTCCGAACACGCCACCGATCACAGCGCTGCCTGCCATCTGAGCAAACAATTATACGGCTGATACCGTTCTACGCAATTTTATAACATTGTTAGTTAATCTGATTTTATCATTGACTAAACATAATTCCATATATATGATATTAAAAAATTAACTTGGAGTCTGGCGAATGGAATTCGATAAAAGCAAGCAATTCAAAGCAGAATCAGAGATACTCAAGGTACTGGGCCATCCGGTTCGCCTAAAGATTGTGGC
Organism: Geobacteraceae bacterium GWC2_55_20; assembly: GCA_001802125.1. Taxonomy (GTDB): domain Bacteria; phylum Desulfobacterota; class Desulfuromonadia; order Geobacterales; family Pseudopelobacteraceae; genus JACRCG01. The sequence goes on along the minus strand of MGZK01000058.1, from coordinate 17,896 downwards.
CGGTCTCTGCACACATGAGTGTAATGTAAAACATATCTGGGAATGTCTCGGACTTCCACAGGCAACAGTATCGCAGCACCTCGCGCTTCTGAAACACAAGGGCATCATCGAAGGCAAGCGGGAGGGTGTTGAGGTTCACTACAGCGTAATCGATCCTCTGGCCAAAAAGATCATTGAATCTCTATAACTTCGCAAGATCAGCCATCAGATACAACACCTTGTAAGTAACAGGAATTTTGCCGTTTCCACCATAATAATCCCGGTATAGCCGGGATGTTTCTTTTATGATGCCCCGCCATGCCAATCCTCCCGCCGTACCTCCCGAAACTGTTCCGGCGCCTATGTTCCTGATTGATCGCAACAGCGACTGAAGATCATCATACCAGTCGGTCTCGGTTTCACAGTTGACTACAACTCTCTCAAAATCCATTCCGGAAAGAATCGCCTCGACTTCCTCGACACTTCTGAACTTATGCAGTCGTTCAGCATGACTCCTGCTGTTGCAAACAGTTCCCACCGCCTCACGAATGCATCTTTGCAACTCGCACAGAGTTCCTTCGCAGAAAAAAGCAAGGGAGAGTGCTGCGCCAGGCTTCATCACCCGCCGCAACTCGTGCAGGGCTAGCGACAGGTCGGCAGTCCACTGCAAGGCAGATGTAGACACAACCAGATCGTATGTACCGGATTTCAAAGGCAGCTGTTCGGCATTACCATTCAGCACAAGGCAGGTATCTCCCAACCGGGCGGCCAAACGCAGGCACATGTTATGGGCCAGGTCCACACCGCACAATGACGCTTCCGGCCAGATCGAGCTCAATCGGCTCAACAGCGAACCGGTGCCTGAACCAACATCGAGGATGTTCCCTGGAGATAATTCCTTATGGGAACGCAGGTCCCTGACAAGATTCTCGACAACTCTCTTCTGAACCGCTATGTGCTTGTCATAATCAGCCGCTCTCTGATGAAATGCGGCTGCAATTTTTTTTGATTCAGGCATTGCTATCACAGATTCTCCCTGCATAATGAATGATCTCTTGATTGAACTGTTGCAACCGGGTGAGGAAAATTGCATGGCCGCAGCCGGCAAAAACCCTCCGGCTGAATGATTTGATATGCTCTGCCAGGTAGTCGGAGGCCTGGGGAAGGCAGATGACATCTCTGTCTCCGTTAAGAATCAGGACCGGCAACGAAATATCCTTCAGAAACGGTCGCATGTCTGCTCCAGCAAGAGAGTCCAGCGAGTCAACGGCCACAGCGGTATCAGGCGGGACCACCGAATCAAGCAGCGCCCTGATTTGCAGCGCCTCCTGCTGATCCACAATCTCGCCATCGGCAAACATGCGGCTATGAAAACCATCCAACGCCCGCCGGATATTCCGCTCGACTTTAAGGTGCATTCCCGCTGCTTCCTTGCGGGGCAGACCGAACGGAAAATCATCCTTGGCTGTGAAGCACGGCGTGGCGGAAACCAGCACCAGGCCGGCCAACCTGTCATGTAACTGCCGATAGGACTGCAGAGCGATCTGGGCTCCCATCGACCAGCCGACCAACACTAGCCGAGACAGATCCAGATGATGAATCAGATCTTCCAGGTCAGCGGCAAAACGACCGAAATCCATTTGTCCGGATGCGCCACGCGATTTCCCATGCCCCCGCAGATCCGGTGCCACAAGCCTGAAAGTATCCGAAAGCCCGCTGAACTGTCGATGCCAGACCACCGAAGACATGCACCAGCCGTGCAAAAAAAATAGCGGGACACCACTACCGGAATCTTCGTACCACAGCTGTTCTCCCAAACGGTTCTCAAACCAGGGCATCAGACGACTCCCAGCCTGATGCCGATTTCCTTGATGCGGCCGGCTGCCCATGCCAGATCTACAAGATCGTGAGTTGCCATAACGGTAAAGCGGATCCGCCCGGATCCGGCAGGCACCGTGGGAGGACGGATACCCTGGGCGAAGATGCCCTCGGCAAGCAGCTCCTCCGAGAAACGCATCGTGGTTTCGGAGTCTCCGGTTATCAGCGGAATGATCTGGGTCGAGCCGTCCGGAATGTCAAATCCGGCCTCGACCAGGCCACGGCGAAAATATCCGGCGTTGGCATGGATTCTGTCGCGAAGCAGGTCACCCTCAGCGGACTGCACCAGCTCCAGGGCTGCCAGCGATGCCGCCAATACCGCCGGAGGAAGCGAAGTTGAGAAGATGAAACTGCGGCAGCGGTTGACAAGCAGATCCCTCATATCGGACGTGACGGCGGCATAAGCTCCGAAACTGCCCAACGCCTTGCCGAATGTGCCCATCTTTATATCGACTCCATCCGCTACTCCCAGATGTTCGGCACAGCCCCTGCCCTGGCTTCCGATAACACCGCTGCCGTGCGCATCGTCAACCATCAACAGGGCCTCATGCGCCTTCTTGAGTGCAACCAGTTCTACCAGGGGCGCCATGTCGCCGTCCATGCTGAATACACCATCAGTCACGATCAGGGCGCGCCCCTTGCCGCGATGCTTGTCCAGCAACCGTGACAACCGCAAATGGTCGTTATGCGGATAGCGCACCAGTCGAGCCCCGGACAAAAGAATGCCGTCCACGATGCTGGCATGGTTGAGCCGGTCTGAAAAGACGACGTCACCACGCCTGACAAGGGCCGGAATTATGCCGGTATTGGCGGCGTGCCCGCTGTTGAACACCAAGGCGGCTTCGCTCCGTTTGAATCCGGCCACCGCGCCTTCCAGCAGCTCATGGAGTTCCATGGTGCCGGAAACCAGCCGTGAAGCGCCGCTGGAGGTTCCGTAAATTTCGACCGCGTTTATGGCGGCCTTGGCAAGCGCCGGATGATCCGCCAGCCCCAGGTAGTTGTTTGAACAGAGCATCAACAGCTCACGTCCACCATGGCTGATCCGGGCCGACTGCCGGCCGGTAATCAGACGGGTTGACCTGAAAAGTCCGCTATTGCTGATCTCCTGCAATTCATCCTGTATCGATCTACTCACATGACCCTCGAAGTAGTCAACCTTAGAAAACCGCAGAGGTTGACAATCTGTGTAAAAAAATATCAGGGATTACAGGGCAGCTCAATCGTAAAAACAGTTCCTTCATCAGCGGTGCTTCTGTAGTAGACTTTTCCGTTCAGGTAGCGTTCGCAAAACAGTTTCATGCTATATGTGCCGATACCCCGGCCGACATTGGACTTGGTGCTGAAGGAACGCAGGAACAACTGCAGCTGCACCTCGCGTGGCATTACTCCAACGTTGTGAACGTTAATGGAAACAACGGAGGAAGTTTTAGTGGCATAAATGGTTACCGTTCCACCGATGGGTGTCGCCTCCAGGGCGTTGATCACCATGTTGCCGATACTGCGACGCAGCACCAACCGGTCGGTCAACAAGGTACAGTCCGGCACATCCGCCAGCACCAGTTCACGGCCGGGTGTCCTGTCGTGATGCCGATACAGCTTGTGCACCTCTTCCAGCAAGTCACGAACCGCAACCGGCACGATCTGAGGCTGAAACTCACCCCGCTCCGCCATCATCAGCTTGCGTTGATGGTGAATCTCCTCCACCAGGTTTCCGGACATCTCCACCAGCCAGTTCTTGTATTCATCCTCGACGTGTGACGGTACGTTCTTGTGTTCGACAAGCAGGGTAGCCAGTCCGTGTATACCGCCGGCCGTATTCAGCACATCGTGAAAAAAGGTCCGCTCCAGCACATCCCGCCGTTTTTCGCCACTGATATCCTGAAGGGCAAGAACGGTGAACTGTTCCCCTCTGATGACAATCGGCGTTGCAAAAACCTTCAGGTCGATTACACGCTGTTCGTTTCCCTTGAAAGCAATATGGCATTCATGACTGGCCTGACCGGAGGTATGCTGACTCTCCAGTATGGCCAGTACGGCTCCGCATACCGAGCAATGTTCACTGGTCCCGCAGCCGTTCGGGGCATCATCCGAGTGGATGCAGTTTAGCGCCTCGCCCGGTCGCAGACCGACCAGTTCGGCCGTGTCAGCGACCCCGGTTACGCAGAGCATGGCCGGATTGACCGCCACAATCTGCCGTTGTTTGTTGATCAGCATCACATAACCGGGCAAGGCCTGCATCAGGGCATCCAGCAACTCTTCCAACTGAATGGAATTCCTCTGGCTTTGCAGCTCAATCGCGGAAGCACGCACAGCCGGCGCAAACTCCGTATAAAACATATCACCAAAGGATTCCATCAACACTTTTCCCCTTACAGACAGGCTGCCTGTCCGTTTGCTTCCAGCAATTCGACCACCTTCTTGACATCCTGGCAGCGGCTTCGATCACAGACCAGCAGGGCATCCGGGGTCGAGACGATAACCACGTTGTGCATGCCCACGGTGGCAACCATCCTGCCGTCGGAATAAATCAGGCATCCGGATGAATCCACCGGAACATGTGCAGCGGCGTTGATACAGATCGTCCCTTCAGCGTCAGGCTCCACGACCTCCGGCAGAGCGCTCCAGCTTCCCACGTCGCTCCATCCCATTTCAACCGGGATAACCTGAACATTGGCAGATTTTTCCATGACACCATAGTCGATGGAAACGCTCTCGACCTCCTGATATATATTCCCGATCTGATCTTCCAGATCGGAAAGTGCCCATACATCATCATTGAAAGCGATTCGCATCAGGGAAGCGTAAAGGGAAGGCATATGAGTATCAATTTCGCGAAGAATCACATCGGCTCGCCAGATAAACATGCCGCTGTTCCAGAAGTAATTTCCCTCTTCCAGATAACGGAGCGCCTCGTCCAGCGGCGGTTTCTCCACAAAACGCCTGACCGGAAAGGGACCCTCGCCGCGCAGGTCCATATCCGCCTCGATATAGCCGTATCCGGTCTCGGGGCGCGAAGGCATGATGCCGAGCGTAACCAGGTATCCATTCTGTGCGGCATGCATGCCGGCCAGAAGGGTGTCACGCAACGCCTCTTCGTCCTTGATGAAGTGGTCAGCCGGAAGCACCGTCATCACCCCCGACGGATCATGGGCCGCGATTATTGCGGCTGCCAGTCCGATGGCCGGAGCGGTATTACGGGCGGCCGACTCGGCGATGACGTCAATCGGAACCGAGCGATAGCTCTGCAGCTGATGCTTGGTCTCCTCAGCCTGCAAATGATTGGTAATCACCAGGATCCGTTTGGGCTTGAGCGGCAGAACGCGCTCGACGGTCCGCTGCAGCATGCTCCTGTCACCGGTAATTGAAATCAGCTGCTTTGGACGACTCTTGCGTGAAAGAGGCCAGAAGCGGGTGCCGGAACCACCGGCAAGAATGACTATGTACACAACAACCCCTCCATTTCCCGGATTGGGACTATTTGTATTGAATGCGGTCGATGAAATCGGCCACTTCCCGACCCAGATTATTGATCGTCTCGGTGGTATCGATCACATCCCACAAGGTCTGGCGGAAATAGGCCACCTCCTGATCGCTGTCACCATCGTGAAGACTGACAACGACCGATATTTTGAAACGGCCCACCCTGGTGAAACGTCCCGTTACAACCAGGGTTGACGCATTTACCTGGCCGTCCCTGGAAACATCCCGATAGGTACGACGGGCCTTGACATAGCGTTCAATATGCCCGGACAACTCAGCCGGTATCTTTGAATACCTGCTTTCACGTCCGCTCATGTCGGCAGCGGCTGAATCGGTGTACATTTCCCGTTTAAGCTCGAAATCACGGATTACAAGCGATTTGTAGGTATACATCGGCTTGGGGTTGGTAACCACCTCTTCGTCAATAATAGTTGTAGAGGTGGTTGTGCAGGCCGACAACATGAGCAGGAACAGAATCCAACAAAGCATCCGCGACTTCAAAGCAAGCAACTTGAAATCACTCGGCATCCGGTTGGCCGCAACGCTGGTAGTCATCGTCAAAACGGACTATATCGTCTTCTCCCAGATATTCACCACTCTGCACCTCGATGATCACCAGCGGAATCTTGCCCGGGTTTTCCAGGCGGTGATTCTGACCGATAGGAATGAAGGTGGATTCATTGACATTTATTACCTGCTGCTGTACGCCACAGGTAACCAGAGCGGTTCCGGACACAACGATCCAATGCTCGCTGCGGTGATGATGCTTTTGCAGCGACAGTCTCTGGCCGGGTTGCACCTCGATCCGTTTGATTTTATAACTGGTGTTCTCGTCAAGAACAGTATAGGTGCCCCAGGGGCGCTCACCGCGTTCCATTAGTACTTCCCTTCGCGTTTTGATTAGCAGCACGCAGCTTAAGATATTCCTTCAACGCCTGGCGCCATGGTTGCGGTTCAAAACCGCTGTCGGCAACCAGCCTGCCACAGTCCAGAGTCGAGTAGAGCGGCCGCCGGGCCGGACGATTCAACTCCACGGTTGTCATTGGAACCACCGAAACCGTCAGGCCGGACTCTTCAAAGATAGCCTTGGCAAAACCGTTCCAGGAGCAGAAATCACTGTTGGCGGCATGGTAGATACCACGGCAGCCTTTATCCACCAGGGCGATGATGGCTTTGGCAAGATCAACCGTCCATGTCGGCGAACCGATCTGGTCATCCACCACGGTCAACCGGTCCTTTTCAGTGCCCAGACGCAGCATGGTCTCCACGAAATTTTTGCCATGAAGACCGTAGAGCCACTGGGTTCGAACAATCAGATGTTCGGGAGAGAAGGCGGCGTTCATCTCGCCGGCCAGCTTGGACTCGCCATATATGCTGAGTGGATGAGGGGCATCATACTCCTGATAGGGAGAGCCCTTGCCGCCGTCGAAAACATAATCGGTGCTGATCTGCACCAGCAGCGCACCGATTTCACGGCAGGCCATCGCAAGGTAGCCCACCCCCTCGCCGTTGACCTCCATCGCCTTTTCACTGTTGGCTTCACAGCCGTCAACATCGGTGTAGGCGGCACAATTAATTACAGTAGCGGGCTTAAACTCCGAAACAACCTTTAAAACCGACTCGATCGAAGTGATATCGATTTCGTCGATGTCAACTCCCCGTGCCCGATCGCCGAGAAGATCCATAAGATCCCGCCCCAGCATGCCATTGGCTCCGACAACCAGAATCATCGGGCACCTCCGCCATACTGCTTCTGGTAGTACTCGCGGTACGCCCCGGAAGTCACCTCGGCAACCCATTCCTGGTTGTCCAGATACCAGTCGATCGTCTCGGCAATGCCCTGTTCGAAAGTGTAGGCCGGTTCCCAGCCCAGATCGTTCTTGAGCCGCGAGGCGTCGATCGCATAGCGCCGGTCGTGGCCGGGGCGGTCCTTGACAAAGCTGATCAAGCGCCGGTTCTCGCCCGACTCGCGCCCCAGGCGGCTGTCCAGCAGATCACAGACCAGGTTGACGATATCGATGTTTTTCCACTCATTGTTGCCGCCGATGTTATAGACCGAACCGGGGACAGCCGTTTTGAGCACGACCTCAATCGCCGTGGCATGGTCGCGCACGTGCAGCCAGTCCCGAACATTGAGGCCATCGCCGTAGACCGGCAGCGCCTTGTTGTTGATGATGTTGTGGATCAGCAGCGGGATCAGCTTTTCCGGGAAGTGGTAGGGGCCGTAGTTGTTGGAGCAGCGCGTGTTGAGGGTCGGCAGGCCGAAGGTCTCGTGATAGGCCCGCACCAGCAGGTCGGCTCCGGCCTTGCTGGCCGAATAGGGCGAATTGGCTGCCAGCGGCGTCTCTTCGGTGAAGAAACCGGTATCTCCCAGGCTTCCGTAGACTTCATCGGTGGATATCTGCAGGAAACGGAACCCTTCCACGGCGCCGGACTGCCAGTGTTTGCGGCTCTCCTCCAACAGCACCTGCGTTCCAAGCACGTTGGTGCGCACAAAAATCTCCGGGCCGGTAATGGAGCGGTCCACGTGCGATTCGGCGGCAAAATGCACCACGGCATCGATCCTGCGATCCGCCAGGATCTGTGCAACCAGCGGCGCATCAGTGATGTCGCCCTTGACGAAACTGTAGTCGGGATTGTTCTCGATTGCGGTCAGATTCTTCAGGTTTCCGGCATAGGTCAGGCAGTCCAGATTTGTAACTTGACACCCTGGATTTGCGGCAATAAATGAATGGATAAAATTGGAACCGATAAAGCCGGCTCCTCCGGTAACAAGGACAGACGCGGGAGCAAATTTCACGTTGTGGACTTCCTCTCGAAGTTATTTATACCGGTTCCAGATCAAGGATGATCTCAAGGCGGCGAGGAATGAGGCAGCGAGGCGTACAGATAAGTACGTTGAGCTGACGAAGACGAGCCAACGAAGAGAGGGACTTGATATGGAATTGGGATACAAGCGTTCTTTTTTAGCATATTTCCTGCTATGATTGGAACACTTTACTGCATCTGATTTTCATTTCAGGGGAGATACGACCATGGAAAAAGCATCAAAATGCCGCTGCGGAGCGGACCATCATGGACATCTGTGCATGTTGCGCAGCAATGGGCTCTACGAAGAGATCCAGCAAGTAACCAGCGATCCGAAGTTTTACTGCTTTACCTGCGGCGGCGAGGCCAATTGCGCCGAAAACCTGTGTGAACCGGCCAAGATCGAGTAAATATGAACCAGGACTGTCCCGATCACTCATCCCTTTGGCGGAGAGTGATCGGGACATCTTCTCCTGTAAGCCCACCTCCTCAATTACAAATTCTCCCGTTTTCATCCTTCCGAATAACTGATCAGCCTGTTACACGACAAGCTTTCTCATATGTAAAAATGTTATACAGAATCTGTCGAAAAACTTTACAGTCGCATGATACTTGACTGATAACTGCCTGACGAAACAGAGCTGGATACCATAAAGCATAATTTGCATATACACGTAAATAACCAATAACAGACAAAAAAGATCTTGTTTACTAACTCGATAAAACAGGCACTTGTAGGCACGGTCGATGCAAAAAAAGTTGTAGATATCGTATCAGCTTAACGGAAAGGTTGGCACAGCATGAAAAAGTTCCCTGTGGTTCCTGTCGCAATCAGATATGTCATAAAAGCAGGCGCACGAGGTGCGCCCCTGAAACGCGAATAGAATAAGAGGTGTCATCATGAAACCCCGCCTGCAACTCCTCATTTTTTCTCTCTGCTGCCTGCTCCCGTTAATGGTCTGGGCGGCCGGCCCCTTTCAAGACTGCGGTGACGGAACGGTTGCAGATACCGGAACTGGATTGATGTGGACCAAGGATGCGAATCCGATTGCTACACAGTATGGCTATACTGACGACCCAGGATATCCCGGGCATATATCTTTCAATAGCGCCTTTACACAAATTACCAGACTCAACACCGGTGTCTATAAAGGCTATAATGACTGGCATCTGCCAACCATAAATGAGCTTAAGTCACTCGTTTGCGGAGCAGGAGCTCCTGTCTGGGCTTATAACGGTTGTGATGGTAGCAACTCAGCAACTGGATTCGTCAACACTCCTGACAATTGGCTTACTTCAATCGGATTTATGTCAGTTCAGAGACATTATTGGTCATCTACTTATAACCCATTTATACAAGACAGTATCTGGTGGATAGAGACGAGCAGCGGAAATGTTTTCAGCAACGGCAGTCAGGTAGTCGCTAATGGAGGAGGTATCGGTTATGCCTGGCCCGTTCGCGCTGGAAGTTGTCCGGTTATATACGGTCACATTTCCGGCACCGTCACCAATGCCGTCACCACTGCACCACTGGCGGGAGCTGCAGTTGTAATCAACGGCCAGACATATATCACTGACGCGGCCGGCAGATACCTGAGCGGCAACCTACTAGCCGGCACATATACCGTGACAGCGAGTATTTCCGGGTTTGTCCCCCAGAGCGCCTCGACATCCGTGATCAAAGGGCAGACCGCAACCCTGAATTTCAGTCTTGCGCCGAACACAGTCATCTCTGGCACTGTTACCAATGCCAATTCCGACCCTCCAGACTCACCGCTGGCAAATGCCACGGTGTTTATCAACGGGCAGCCCTACACCACCGACGTAAACGGAAAATACCTGAGCACTAACCTCCCACCAGGCAGCCATTCAGTTAATGTGAGCAAAATAGGCTTCGTCGACCAGAGTGTCCCGGTGACTCCGCTGGCGTCACAGACAAATATCGTCAATATCAGCCTGGTCCCCTTCCCGGTTACTGTGACTACTATTGTTAGCGAATACCCGGATGCACGATACTTCCTGCCTGGAATAGGTCTTCCGGTTAATTACACTGCCACCATAATCTGGAATGGACATGCACCAGGCACGGTCAGGTTCATAACTTCAACCACCAGTTTTGATGTCCCGGCCACCGGCACCAGCGTTGCCGGTTCAGTTAATGTTGGGCTGAATATTAATCAATGCGACACCCTCAAGGTAATGGCAGTGGCCGCAACCGGTGACAAGACCAAGTCAGTAGAAAAGGTAGCGGATTTTTTTGTGACTCGGGAACCATCAATTTTCGCCGCACCCGGTATAAATTATAATTTTTTGGGCACTCCTAAGATTTATAAATTTGACATGGCTCTCCCGAGTCCTTTCATGGACATGGTCATTCCCAAAGGAACAATCCCTGAAAACATTCCATATCTTGGAGATTCTCCCTTTACAGCCCAATGGACTCCTGCCTTCAGTTTTGAATTTAACACTTCCAACGGCTTGGCATCGTATGATCTTAAATTTGGTGATGCTACCTACAAAGATGAGTTGGAGCAGAAATACAACAGTCGGAACAAGCCATGGGGACTGAGTGAGTTGTTCAGGGCTACCCAGGATGCTATAAAGAAAGGGAAAATTGACAAAGCTGTTATGCCGGACTTTAAAGCCGGAGGCATGCAGTTTCTGTTTTACCCCCACGCCAAAATTGAATCACAGTTTGTTCAGATGAACTGCTACTCCGGTACAAATGTATGGAAGCCTAACATTTCCGTGGGTATAGCAGGAAAAGCTGATTTTTCCGTAACGCGTCAATTTCCCTCGTTCGGCACCCTGCCAGTTCCGTGGTACTTCAAAGGGGGATTTGGATGGGAAGCGGATTTTCTTTGGAAAGCAACAGATTCGCTGACAAATGGAACCCTAAGCGGGCAGGCAACGCTCGCACCATACATTATCGGTACCGCTGGGCTAGGTATCAACGATTTGATCGGCGTAGACGGCACGTTTACCGGCAAAGCAACGGCAAACCTGAGCTTACCACACTTGATCAAGTACGTAGAGTTCAAGGCTGATGTTGCTGTCAACGCAACAGCATTACTGTTCCAGTGGAGTCTTGTCAATTTCGGACCATGGGATGGCTGCGTCCCTCAGGCAGAAGCGTGTCCCCCGCAACCCGTTCCGGCAAAAGCTGCATTTGCCAGCCAGACTGGTGCCGACAGTGCACTTATTCCCCGTGACTACCTGAACGCGCCCAACGCCGGCAACTTTACCAGCGCTCCGAAATACACCCTCAAGACCTTTGCCGCGCCGGTGACACAACCATACAGCGTGGCCATTTCACCCATTGTGACTTCAGTATTCCCGCTCTCGGATTCGTTCCTCTCCTCGGCCGGGAATAACGTCAATCTCCTCTATGTCACCGACAACCCGATCCGCAGCGCCGCCAACCGGACCATGCTGGTCCATTCAACTTTTGACGGCACTGCCTGGAGCGCCCCGCAACCGGTGGCCAATGACGCCACGGCGGATTTCCATCCGGTGGCCATCACATTCACCGATGGCACAGTCATGGCTACCTGGGAAGATGAAAACACCGTGCTGCCTGATACCGCGACCTTGAACGATGCCCTGTCCAGACTGGTAATCAATACCGCTGTCTATAATCCAGTCACCGGGACCTGGGGCACGGCGGTGCGCCAGAGCGGCGCCGCCTCGCTGCAGCACTCCCCCAAACTGTCAGGTAAAGACAGCAACAACGTCCTCCTCACCTGGCTCGGCAACGAGAATAACGATATGTACGGCAGTTCCCTTGCGCCGAACAGGATCTGGTACTCATTCTTCAACGGAACAGCCTGGAGCATTCCACAGGTGGCCGCCACGATCCCCAATGCGCTCAAACGCTACTCCGTGGTCTATGATGGCACGACAGCGCACATCGTTGCGGCGCTCCACAGCACGGACAACCTGACATCACTTGCCAATCTGGAGCTCTACAGCATCTCCTGGATCAACCGGACTTGGGGGGCACTCACCCGCCTGACTACGGACACGATCATCGACGACAATCCGCAGCTCACACTGGACTCCGCCAACAACGTCATACTGACCTGGGTTAAGGGGGGCGAACTGTCCAGCGCTTTAAATTTCGATTTTTTCAACCCGACTGTGATCCGGAATGACACCGAATATTCCAGCAGCCTGGCTGACTTCAAACAGAGTGCTACCACCGACGGCCGTGTGGCCATCATCTATGCCCAGCCTTCGGAAACCGGCAGTTCCGACCTGTTTGGCGTCATTTTCGATCCGCTCTTCCGGATCTGGGGAAATCCGAAGCAACTGACAGCCGATGCGGAAACCGAGAGCCATCCCTCCATCGCCTTTCTGGGTACCGAAACGGTGATCGCCACCTATAACCGGAAACTGCTGCTCAACGCCGACGGAACCGTTCCCGCGACAGCATCCTTTACCGATCTCTACATGCTCAAACACAACCTGGGCGTGGATCTGGCCCTGGATGGAGCCTACTTCTTCGCCACCCCGCCCAATCCGCTCCCTGGCGTTCTGGCAACACTGACCGTTACCGCCATGAACGTGGGTGACAAACCGGTGACCGATGCCGTGGTCAGTTTTTATCTTGGCGATCCGGCCCTGGGCGGAATGAAGATCGGTGAGACAATTCTTGTCGGGGTCTTCAACGCCGGTGAGAGCAGGGACGCAACCGTCTCCATGTCCATCCCGCCGACGACGGTTCCGATTTCGGTTTACGCTGTCATCGATCCGGCCGCGCTCCTAGATCCACTGAACCGGTCAGACAATACCGCTGTCATCAACCTGGTCACGCCCGACCTGACCGTCAGCACGGCCACCTGGAATAAACTATCGGATAACCTGGTCAACATCAGTGCCAGGGTTGCCAATCAGGGTGCTCTGCCGTCGACTGCGGCCACCGTCACATTCCGCAGTGACGGCCCAACCGGTGCGGTATTATCAACCCAGCTGGTCCCTGCACTGGCGGTAAACGCGACCCAGGATTTCACCTTCGCCTTCGACATCAGCGCCCTGTCCGCTCCCAATTACCCGATCTTCGTAGCAGTGGACGAGACCAACAGCGTCACGGAATACGACAAGAACAACAACAGTTACTCAATCACTTTCCCGGGTAAACCGCAGGACCAGCTCATGCCGCTGATGATCCAGTTCAGCGGCAGCGGTGGCGGGACAGTGAACGACACGGCGGCAGGGATCAACTGCATCGTCGCCTGCCAGAAAGACCTCGTCTGGAACACGGTGCTTAATCTGTCAGCGGCACCTGACCCCGGCAGCAGTTTCGCCGGATGGTCCGGCGCCTGTACGGGCACAGGCACATGCCAGCTGTCCATGAATGCGCTCAAGAACGTCACAGCCATCTTCAACCAGAACAACGATACGATCCCCGACCCGTTCGGTTTCACCGCCCAGACGGACGTGGTTCCAAACACGGTGGTTTCCTCAAATCCAGTAACCGTGTCAGGAATCAACGGCCCGGCTGCCATCAGCATCGTGGGCGGAACCTATTCCATCAACGGCGGCCCCTACACCGGCGCAGCCGGTACGATCGTCAACGGTTCCACGGTTACAGTAAGATTGACCTCATCGACCGGTTTCTCCATCACAACTTCCGCCACCCTGTCCATCGGCGGGATAGACGGGATCTTCAGCGTCACCACCATGGGCATGAATGTCAGCATGACCGTGAATATCATCGGCAGCGGCAGCGGTTCAGTCAAGAGCGTACCCAACGACCCGGTCAATGGCCTGAACTGCAACTATCCGCCCCAGTCGGGAAAATGCTCCTTATCACAACCGGTCGGGGCTACCTTTACCCTCAACGCAGTCAACGCCACAACATCCATTTTCGGCGGCTGGGGCGGCGCCTGCATCGGTTGCGGTTCAAACCCGAACTGCCTGATCTCCACGGACCTGAACCTGGTCTGCAGCGCCACATTCAACCAAATTCTGCCGGTCCGGCTCGGCAATACCGACTATCTGACCATACTCGATGCCTATGTAACTGTCGCAATCGATTCGGTCATGAAGATCCAGGCGACTGCCTTTACCGGGGGCTTTACACTTGACAAGAATATTCAATTGACGCTGGACGGCGGCTACAACGCCGACTACTCGGCCAAGTCCGGCACGTCGACCATTGCGGGAACGGTAACTATCCAGAAGGGGAGCCTGATTGTGGACCGACTGATTATCAGGTAACAGCTGTATTGCTGAACATCACGGCTCTGATAAGGAGGAAAACCGGATGAGAGCGATAATTAACAACATGATTCTTATAGCGGTTACCTGTTGCCTGACGCCGCTTGCAGCCTGGGGCGAAATGGCCCTGGTTCCACAGACGGGTCAAACTTCTTGCTATAGCGATACCGGAGCCGTTATCCCCTGCGCCGGAACCGGCCAGGACGGCGACACGCGAATGGGTGTCCCCTGGCCGGAACCCAGGTTCACCGAACCGAACCCGCCGAACGGAACGATTACAGACAACCTGACCGGGCTGATCTGGCTGAAAAACGCCAATTGTTTCGGTGTTCAATCTTGGTCAGGTGCCATCGCTTCCGCTAATGGATTGGCCAGCGGCGCTTGCGGCCTCAGCGACGGATCAACTGCAGGTCAGTGGCGGTTACCCAACCTACGTGAATCAAATAGTTTGATAAATCTTCAGCAGGTAAATCTTGGAGTTTGGCTGAGAAGTATTGGCTTTATCAACTTAATAAACGGTTCATGGTCCTCCACTACCTCAAATGTTAATACTAACTTTGCATGGTACTTCAATGCAGGAAATGGCGGTGTGATGAACACCTCAAGTAAGGGTCCTCCCAACTCAAACTCATATGTAATGCCGGTACGTTCGGGACAAACCAGCACAGCCCCGGTTCAACTCCCCCGAACCGGGCAGACTGCAACATATGCCCCAGCTGACGACGGCGCCTTACAAATGGGAGTAACCTGGCCAATCCCGCGATTTACCGACCTGAACGACGGTACCGTACACGACAAGCTCACCGGCCTTGTTTGGCTGAAGAATGCCAATTGTTTTGGAGCACTGCCTTGGGGTACTGCAATATCATCCGCCAACGGACTTACCAATGGTCAATGCGGACTCATTGATGGATCGATAGCAGGTGACTGGAGTATCCCCAATTTGGCTCAACTTGACAGTCTAATTGATATTTCCCGCACCTCTTTCCTGTCATCTCCGTCTCCCCCGCTTCCAGCAGGTCACCCATTCACCAACATCCAGCCAAGCAGCTACTGGTCCTCATCTACCTTAGTCACTTCTACCTCTGGAGCTTTTGCCTGGATTATCAGAATGTACGACGCAGGTGTAAGTTGGCAAAACAAAACCAACACATCCATCACATGGCCGGTTCGTTCAGGTCGAATTTGGGTTTTGGATAATATTGTAGTTCAGGGCAATAACGTGTTTGGCACTCAGGACCTGAGCTCGACCGGTACCCAGATGGAAGTATCTCTGCAGAACAAAGGCATAACCCCGCAAGCAGTCTCTGACATAAGGCTTACTGGAACTAACGCCGAGCAATTCACCATTGTTCCCGGTGGCACAAACCCTTGCGTCAGCCTAACTCCAACCTTGGCTGTTGGTGAAAAATGCAACCTATCCATCGGTTTCATTCCAACAAGTGTAGGGAACAAGAATGCCCTGTTGAAGTTGACAATCAACGGCACGACTCTTGATATCCCAGTGACCGGCACCGGCATCGCCACTATATCAGGCACGGTCCGCGACCTTTCCATCGGCGCACCTCTGGCATCGGCCACGGTGACCATCACCGGTGGTACAACCACTCAGACAGACACTCTCGGCAACTTCATATTCAACTCGCCTCCAGCATATGGAACATATGACGTTACCATCAGCAAATCTGGCTACGGGAACGTCACCATCACCGGGGTGGCCCTCTCTACCACGCAGAGCGCGTTACTGAAGTTCGGCCTTACCACCAATGGCTTGCTAGCCATCAATTCCACAGTGCCGTTTCCACCGGCCGAAATCGGCAAGCCCTATATCAGACCGGTCATCACCAACGGCGGCAGCGGCCCGTTTGTGTTCTCCGTGGACCCCACGACTCCCCTGCCGCCCGGCCTGACCATTGACCCTGTTATCGCCACGATCAGCGGCACGCCGACCACGGCCGGCACATACCCATTCACGGTCATTGTCACTGACAGGCTTAATGCGCAGGCGCGAGGCTCGTTCACCATCAAGGTGCCACCGGTTCTCATGATCACCAATGCCGACATCCTGCCCCAGGGGATCCGCACTTTCCTCTACACCCAGAGCCTCATCGCCACCGGCGGGACCGCGCCATACACCTTCAGCTATTCAGGGGGGCCTCTCCCCACCGGCATGAACATCTCGACCGACGGAGTAATATCAGGAGTTCCTTCAAATTCGGGAACCTTTGCCTTTATCGCCAAGGTCACCGACAGTAACGGATGGACAGCCTCCAAGAATTTTTCTGTCACTATCATGGACCTCACCACCCCCGGGCCACTCAACATCAACGACACCGTGCCATTTCCGCCAGCAGACACAGGAACTCCCTATGCCACGCAGGTCTACGTTGCCGGCAGTGCCGGGCCTTTCACGTTCACAATGGCAGCTGGTGGCAGCCTGCCTCCAGGCGTGGCCCTTGACCCGACCCTCGGCACAATCAGCGGCACGCCGACCATGGCGGGTACCTACCCGTTCTCGATCACCGTCACCGAGAACCTGAACCGCCAGGCAACCGGCTCTTTCAGCATCGAGGTAACCGCCCCGCTCGTCATCACCACTGCAGATACCCTGCCCCGGGGAACACGGAACTTTTCCTACAGCCAGACCATCGCCGCCAGCGGCGGGGCCAAACCATATACTTTCAGCATAATCAGCGGGACTATTCCCGGAACACTTCCCACCGGTCTGAATTTATCGCCTTCAGGGATAATAAGCGGCATTCCCACATCAGTGGGGAGCTATACTTTCATCGTGAAAGTGACCGACAAAAGCGGCCGGACCGCAACCAGGAGCTACACCATCGGCATTGTCGATCCGCTTGTCCAGACCACCGTGACCATGCCGGACGGGTCGTTGGCTGACGGGATCGTCGGCGCCCCCTACACCGCCACACTGACCGCCTCCGGCGGCTATGGCGCCTACACCTGGTTTATCTTCTCCGGAACCTTGCCGAGCGGCCTGACTTTCAACAGTTCCACCGGCGTTATCTCCGGTACGCCCTTGGTGGCCACCAGGCAAACGGTCAGCATCTCGGTTGTGGACATCGAAGGACGGAGCACTTTCAAAACCTATATCTTCAACGTCTATAACCCGCTGCAGATCCTGAACACCACCCTTCCCAACGGAAATGTCGGCTTACCCTATGTGGAAGCGGTTCTGGCTGCCGGCGGCTCCACACCGTACAGTTTCACCAAAACCAGCGGTACTCTCCCCGCCGGCCTGACGCTCAGCCCGACGACTGGTGTTATCTCCGGTACTCCCACGGTTACGGGAACCTACAGCTTTACCGCCAGGGTCACCGACAACGGCGGACGGACCGCATCGCAGATCTATTCCATCACCGTCGTCCAACCCCTGGTCCATACCACCGGACCGCTTCCGGACGGTCTGATCGGCACCCCCTACACGGCGACCCTGACCGCCACCGGCAGTGCCGGCGCCTACACCTGGAGCATCTACTCAGGATTCCTGCCGGCCGGCCTGGCACTG
>MGZK01000057.1 GCA_001802125.1 Geobacteraceae bacterium GWC2_55_20 | reverse complement strand
TATGCCGAGGTCAAGCTGGGGAAAAATCGCGCCAAACATGATCTTGAACAGCTTTGTAACCGCGAACATAATCTGGGGCCGATCTCGCAACTGATTCATTCACTGGTTGGCTCGTGGCTGGCGGAAACCGTTGCGACACCGCACTTGAAAGCGTTGAAGCAGATCCAGGCCATGGCGACAACAGCCGGATACCGCTGGATTGCCGCGGAGGCGGACTTACTGCGGGCACGCTTCAACCCGCCTGACAAGGATCAGGCCAGCGTGGCCCGGCAGTTGTTTGCTGACGAAGGGATCGTCAGCATCAGTGGCCGGGGAGAGCGGGCCGACAACTGGGAACGCTCGCTCAAGGCGCTGATGTCGTTGGGCGGCGCTCTGCCGGCAACAGGAAAAGTTGCGGCAGTGAAAGAATCCCGCATCATCTGGATGTTGTCCGGTAATGAGAGCTACGTCGATATCCAGCCGATCGAGCAGAAACAGAGCAAAAACGGCTGGAGCGCGGGACGCAATGCGGCGCTGAAACGCTTGAAAGAGGAGGGCGTCAAGCTGGATTTCCTGTCGCCGCAGGATCGGGAGATCGTGGCCTGTATTAAAAAGAACCGCAGCGGCTATGGCTATTACGGCAAGGAGGTCTACGAGTTCGACACGGTACGGGCGATCAGGGCCATGGCCGGGCATCCACTGGTATTTAACGCCCTGCATAATGACGAGCAGATCAGCGTGGCTAAGGGCGAATTTGCCCTGGAGGTCAAGCGGGTAAAAGGTGATCTCTGTATCACGCTGAAGCCTTCGATCAATGTCGAGAACAATGCCTTTTTCCGCTGGGAAGGGACGAACCGCCTGTTGCTGTTCGAGCCGACGGCGGATCAGCGCCGCATCGCCGGAATCATCGGCGATAAACTGATCGTGCCGCAGGTCGGCGAAGCGCAGGTGATTGCGGCAATCACGGCGGTTTCGCCGCATGTCACCATCCATTCCGACGTGGCCGGCGAGAATGCCGCGGCCGATGTGGTCGAGCCGGACAGCCGCCTGCAGATCATGCTGCGTCCCAACAACTCCGGGCTTGTGATGGAAATAGTCCTGCTGCCTCTGGGTGAGGGAGGCCCCCGCTTTATTCCCGGTCGCGGCGGCGCTACGGTTATCGCTGATGTGAAGGGCAGGAAGTTGCAGACCAGCAGACAGCTGGCCAGTGAAAAACAGAACTTTACTCAACTGGTCGATGCCTGCCCGGCGTTGGAACTATCTGAAATACGGGACGGGATCTGGCGTTTCGAAGATCCGGAATCGTCCCTTGAGCTGCTTGAAGAACTGAAAACAGTTGTCGCCGGAAAGCCAGAACACTTCAGCATCAACTGGCCGGAGGGTGAGAGCTTCAAGCTGCGGGGACGCGCCGAATGGCCGAAGATGAAGCTGTCGGTGGGCTCCGGCAAGGAGTGGTTCACTCTGAGTGGTGAAGTTGCCGTTTCCGATGACGAAGTCCTGTCGCTGCAGCGATTGATGGAGCTGGTTGATGGCGAAACCGGGCGTTTTATCCAACTGGCCGACGGTGAGTTTCTGGCCCTGACCGAAGAGTTCCGCCGCAAGCTGCAAGATCTGCGGAGGCTGGTGGAGAAGAACGGCCGCTTCACCCCGCTGATCGCGCCGCTGGTGGAAGAGACCCTGCAGGGCGCCGCCGGGGTCAAGGGCGATAAACAGTGGAAGGCCGACATGACCCGCTTCAAAACGTCTCAGGAACTTGTCCCGCTGCTCCCACCGACGCTGCAGGCCGAGCTGCGCGAGTATCAGCGCGAAGGTTTCGACTGGCTCTGCCGTCTGGCACAGTGGGGAGTAGGGGCCTGCCTGGCGGACGACATGGGGCTGGGCAAGACGGTGCAGGCGCTGGCGCTGCTGTTGACAAGGGCTGCTGCAGGTCCGGCGCTGGTGCTGGCCCCCACTTCGGTCTGCTTCAATTGGGAGAGTGAGGCGCGCCGCTTTGCGCCTACACTCAACCCGCGCATTTTCGGGGGAGGCAACCGCGCCGAGTTCATCGCACAGCTGGCGCCGTTCGATCTGGTGATCTGCAGCTACACCATGTTCCAGCAGGAAGCCGACCTGCTCACCGGGGTGGAGTGGCAAACCGCAGTGCTGGACGAAGCCCAGGCGATCAAGAATATGACCACCAAACGCTCACAGGCCGCCATGCAGCTGAAAGCCGGGTTCCGTCTGGCCACCAGCGGCACCCCGGTGGAAAACCGCCTGGACGAACTCTGGAACCTGTTCCGGTTTCTCAACCCCGGCCTGCTCGGCTCTCACACCAGTTTCAGCATACGCTTCGCCATCCAGATCGAAAAGCACGGCAGCAAAGCCGCCCGCACCCTGCTGAAGCGGCTGATCCGTCCCTTTATCCTGCGGCGCACCAAGAGCCAGGTGCTGGAGGAGTTGCCACCGCGTACCGATATCCTGCACCGGATCGAACTTTCCCGGGAGGAGAGCGCATTTTACGAAGCGCTGCGACGCACGGCGGTCGAGAAACTTGCCGGCACGGAAAACTCGCCGCCCGGAGAGAAGCAGATTCGCATCCTGGCCGAAATCATGCGCCTGCGTCGCGCCTGCTGCAACCCGCAGCTGGTGATGCCTGGCAGCGAGATTCCGAGCGCCAAGCTGGCGGCGTTCCGGGAGATTGTCGAGGAGTTGCGCGAAGGTGGCCACCGGGCGCTGATGTTCAGCCAGTTCGTCGATCACCTCTCGATCCTGCGCCGTGACCTGGATAGCGCCGGAATCACCTATCAGTACCTGGACGGTTCGACCAGCCAGAAAGATCGCCAGGTCCGGGTGGCCGCCTTCCAGTCCGGCGAGGGAGAGCTGTTTCTGATCAGCCTCAAGGCGGGTGGAGTCGGCCTCAACCTGACCGCTGCCGATTACGTCATCCACATGGACCCCTGGTGGAATCCGGCCGTTGAAGACCAGGCCTCGGACCGCGCCCACCGCATCGGCCAGAACCGGCCGGTCACGGTCTACCGCCTGGTGGCGGCCAATACCATCGAGGAGAAGATCGTCGCCTTGCATCACCAGAAGCGCGACCTGGCCGATTCGTTGCTGGAGGGGACAGAAACGTCGGCGCGGGTTTCGGCGGAGGATTTGATGGAGCTGTTGCGGGATGCGGGGGAGTGACTTTGTGGATCAGGCGTCATAACAGGCAGTAACGCCTTGAGTTAGAGTGGCAATCAAGTATAATGAAAATTTAGCACACTGTTTCGAATCCAGCACAGGGTAGGTTGAACCTGCCAGCCGGCGCGGTTTGTTTCCTGTTGCACCACGACATGACCATCCACCACAGGAGGTACCGTCATGAGCGAAGGCATTGATAAGCAGATACTGGACTCCTATCTTACCGCGCTGTTTGACACCGACAAGGCCGGTGCGCTACGGGTCGTTCAGGAAGCGCTTGATGGCGGACTGACTCCCGAGCAGGTGGTCTTCGAGGTGATCATTCCGGGTATGGAGCGGATGATCGGCGGGATGATCTCCGACAACCTGGTCACGCTCTCCCAGCATTTCCTGGCCTCCCAGATAGCCGAAGAGGTGACCGATCGCCTGATTCCGCTGTTTGCAACCGTTCCCGAGGTCCAGGGACACGTGGTTATCGGCACGAGCCATGGCGACTTTCATGGACTGGGCAAGAAAATAGTGATCGGCTGCCTCAAGGCGCGCATGTTCCAGGTCACCGACCTGGGAATCAACGTGGCGCCGGAGAAGTTTGTCGATCAGGCGTTGGAGGTTGGGGCGGAGGTGATCGGAATTTCCTCGATGATGGTCCATACCGCCACCGGAGAGCGCGGGCCGAAGCGGGTGCGGCAGTTGCTTCGGGAACAGGGGCTTGAAGATCGTTTGCGGATCATCGTCGGCGGCGCGCCGTACCGTTTCCATGAAAACCTGTTCCGTGAGGTCGGCGCCGATGCCTGGGGCGACACCGCCGCCGAGGTTCCCGGGATCGTTGCCCGTCTGGTGCGTGAGGTGCGGTCATGATGACCGGAATGGAACGCTTCGGAGCGCTGATGAGCGGCGGGACCCCGGACAGGGTGCCGATCGTCTGCAACCTGCTCGATCAGGGCGCGCGGGAGCTGGGCCTGTCGATTCTCGAATACTATTCGCGCGGCGAGCATGTGGCCGAAGGGCAGCTGCGCATGCGGGAGAAATACGGTTACGACACGCTGACCGGCATGTTCTATTCGGCGCTGGAAGCGGAAGTAATGGGCTGCAGGAACATCATCTACGCCGATGACGGACCTCCCAATGTCGGCCATCTGGTGATCAACGCGCCTCGGGACATCAAAAGGCTGCATGTGCCCGACGATCTGAATGAACATCCCCGTTTCCGGGAGTTGACCACCTGCATCGGTCTGCTGAAAAAGGAGGCGCAGGGGCGCTTTCCGGTGCTGGGGGTCGTGACCGCGTCATTTTCGCTGCCGGCAATGCTGATGGGTGTCGGCCCCTGGATGGAACTCTTCCTGAATGGTGATCCCGCATTGCGGGACGAACTGCTGGAAACCTGCTCGTTGTTCTGTTCACGGCAGATTGCGGCGCTACGCGAGGCGGGCGCCGACCTGATCGTCTATGTGGACCCGCTGGCCTCGGCCACTTTCATCCAGCTCAAGAAGTTCCGTGAACTGGCATTGCCCTGGATCATCCGGGATCTTGAAGCCCACGGGCCGGCCGGCGTGATCTTCTTCAACGGCGGCGGGCGGATCAACCCGATCCTGGCTGATATCCGGGAACATGCCGGCATCGGCGCCTATTACCTGAATCCCTACGACGACATTACCGAAGCCAGAGCACTGCTGGGGTCGAACTCCTTGATTGCCGGAACGATCAACGACATCCGTCTGATCGACTGGTCGCCGGATGAGATCGAGCGCGAGGTGGAAAAGATCATGCTGGCCGGAAAGCGGGCCGGTGGTTTCATCTTCGGCACACTGCTGATGCCCTGCGGCATACCGGAGGAAAACATCCGGGCGCTGGTGGCGGCCGCCATCCGCCATGGCCATCATGCCGAATCGGTGGTATGCCGGTGACCGGCGAACGTTACCTTGTCGGCTGCGGCATATTAAGGAAGGAGATCCGCTTCCTGCTGGAAAAGAACGGCTGGCGGCTTGCCACGGCCTTTCTCCCCTCCGGGCTGCATGTGGATTTCGACCGGTTGCGGATCAGCCTGGAAAAAGGCCTGAACCAGCATGCCGGGCAGGTCGCGCTGGTGTTCTACGGCTCCTGCCACCCCTGCATGGACCAGATGCTGGACAAAGCCGCCGTTATGCGGACGCCAGGGCAGAACTGCGTCGATATTTACCTGGGGCACGAACGTTTCTGCCGTGAGCTGGAGCAGGGTGCCTTTTTTCTGTTCGAGGAATGGGCGCTGCACTGGAAGGAGATCGTCGGTTCCGTGATGCCGGGAGATCCGGAAATCATGCGCGGCATTTTCAGCAGCGCACACAAGTACCTGCTGGCGATCCGCACCCCCTGCTCCGGCGATTTCAGCGCCGAGGCGCGGGTCGTCAGTTCTATGACGTCCCTGGAATTGCGCTGGGTTGATGTGGGTCTGGAAAACCTGGAAGCAAACCTGGCGGCTACACTAAAACAATCGGGGGATACTATCCGATGAGTAATCTTTCCGAAATGAACCGTGGCGCAACTGTTGAAGAACTCACCGGCCGGCTGTCGGAACTGGCCAGGAGCAAATCCCGCCTGGAACTGATCAACCGCCTGCTGACAAGTCTCAGCGCGGTATCCGGTCTCGACAACATGGTGGAACACATTCTAAAAATCCTGATGCAGACCATCGGCGCCGCCAATATTTCGATTTTCTACCTGCTGGACGGTTGCTGGCAATTCCGTGACATCTACGGCGCGAACCTCCGGCTGCGGGAACCGGGCAACCCGGATGTGGTCATGGCGCTTGAAGGCGGCGATGCGCTACGGGTTCATGGTCCCTTGATGCGGGCTTCCTATCCGGACCGAAGCGGCTCGATAGCGGTGGAAAACTGGATATTCCCGCTGTTGTCCCGTGACCGAAAAGTCGGCGCGGTCTGCATGGAAGGCATGCAACTCACCGATCAGGGTATCATTGATGATCTGCAGCCATTTTTCATCTATGCCGGACTGATGTTGGACAATGAAATCTCGAACTATTCCCAGCTGGCCGAGGCACATCGCCGTCTGCAGGATTCGGAAACCCTTTACCGCACACTGTTTGATCAGTCGCCGGACGGAATCGTGCTCTGGAGCCTGCCGGAGCTCAGTCCGCTGCAGTTCAATACTGCCGCCCATGCAATGCTCGGATATTCCCGTGACGAATTCGCCTCCCTGACCGTAACCGACCTGGACGCTTCCCTGAACATCTCGGAAATCGCCGCAAAAGTGGATACGATGAACCGGGATGGGACGGCCGGTTTCGAAACCGTCCACCGCACCAGGAACGGCGCAACTCTCAGCATGCTCATCACCCTGAAACTGTTGGAGTTTGCGGGACATCAGGTGATCCTGGCAATACACCGTGATATCAGTGAGATGAAGATCGCCGAAGTGGAACGCGACCGGCTTGAGCGGCAACTGCTGCACACACAGAAACTGGAGAGCCTGGGGGTGCTGGCGGGGGGGATTGCCCACGACTTCAACAATATCCTGACTTCGATCATCGGCAACGCAGACCTGGCGCTGATGCGGATCAACCGTGAATCTCCGGCGGTCGAGAACCTGCGCCGCATCGAACAGGCAGCTTCCCAGGCCGCCGACCTGGCCAAGCAGATGCTGGCCTATTCCGGCAAGGGGCGCTTTGTGGTCGAAAACCTGGACATGAACCGCCTGTTGGAAGAGATGCTGCACATGCTGGAGGTGTCGATTTCCAAAAAGGCCCTGCTGCGCTTCAATCTGACCCGGGATCTTCCTTCGGTGGAGGCCGATGCCACCCAGATGCGCCAGATCATCATGAACCTGGTGATCAACGCCTCCGAGGCGATCGGCGACAAGAGCGGCGTGATCGCGGTTACCACCGGCTGCATGGATTGCGACAGCAGTTATCTTAAAAATGTCTGGCTGGATGAGAACCTTTCGGACGGTCTGTACGTCTACCTGGAGATCGCCGACAGCGGCTGCGGCATGGACAAGGAAACCATGGCCAAGCTGTTCGACCCCTTCTTCACCACCAAGTTCACCGGCCGCGGCCTGGGCATGGCGGCGGTGCTGGGGATCGTGCGCGGGCATCGCGGCGCGATCAAGGTTTACAGCGAGCCGGGCAGGGGGAGCAGCTTCAAGATCCTGCTGCCGGCCAGCGACCGGCCGATCGAGCTTTTCAACGGAGCCGCGGTGCGGGATGACTGGCGCGGCAGCGGCACGGTGCTGCTGGTGGATGACGAGGAAACGGTGCGCGGCATCGGCGGCGAAATGCTCCGTGAGCTGGGTTTCGAAGCCGTAACCGCCAACGACGGCCGTCAGGCACTGGAAATATTCAGGGAGAGAAGCGACATCGCCTTCGTGATCCTGGATCTGACCATGCCGCACATGGATGGCGAACAGTGTTTCCGTGAACTGCGGCGACTGAAACCGGACGTTAAGGTGATCATGAGCAGCGGCTATAACGAGCAGGAGGTGACCCGGAAGTTCGTCGGTAAGGGACTGGCCGGTTTCATCCAGAAACCGTACAAGCTGTCGGTGTTGAAAGAGGCCATCATCAAGGTTGACATGCCGTACGGCCACAAAGGAAGCCCGATAACATGATATGGCGTATATTTCCGATATTGCTGGCGATCGTGTTCAGCCTGCTTGCTTCGGCCCCGGCGCTCGCCCAAAAGCTCGATCTTACCGTTCAGGAGAAGCAATGGCTGGCAGATCATCCCAAAATACGGGTCGGAGTGATGGCCGCCTGGGCGCCGTTAAGTTTTGTCACCAGGGATGGGGAAGCGCAGGGGCTTGCGATCGATTACGTAGAAGCTATCAACAGGCAGCTTGATGGCGCGCTTCTGCCCCAGCCGGGACGCTTCAAGGACAACTACGACAGGGTGCTGGACGGCCGTCTGGACGCGATGATGGACCTCACCAGCCGCCCCGAGCGGGAGCCGCTGTTTATCTTCACCAGGCCTTATATCAGCATTCCACACGTCCTGGTGGGGCGCAAATCGGGTCCCTATTTTGCCTCGGAAGCCGATCTTGCCGGCAGGACGGTCGCGCTGGAACGGGGCTTTTACGCAATTACCCATTTCAGCAAGAACTATCCGTCGGTGGCCATCCGCGAGTATAACTCCACCTCGGAGGCGCTGGACGCCGTCTCGCGGGGTGAGGCGGATGCCTATGCCGGTAACCGTGCGGTGGTGATTCATGTCATCGAGGAGGAGTATCTCAATAATCTGCGTTTGATGGGCAGGCTCGAAAATAGCCGGTCGGTCCTGCAGATCGGGGTGGGCAAGGATAAGCCGCTCTTGGCCTCGATTCTGGACAAGGCGCTGCAGTCGATACCGGAAAGCGAACATACCGACATCTACAACCGCTGGGTCGGCGTGAAATACGAGACCGGTTTCGATTATTCCCTGGTCTGGAAAGTGGTCGCAGCCTCACTGGTGGTGATCCTGCTGTTTGTCTACCGCAACCGGCGGCTGGTTAAGGAAATCATTGCCAAGAAACAGACCGAGGAGGAGCTGACCAGAAACCGGGACCAGCTCGAAGCGTTGGTAAAGGAACGCTCGCTTCAACTTGAGGAACGGATGAAGGTTGGAAATGAACTCAAGACTTTGACCGGCCGGCTTGAGGAGCGGGTCAGGGAACGCACCGCCGAGCTGGAAAAAGAGATCGATGAAAGGATCAGGTCGGAACGGGCCGCGATTGCCAGTGAACAGCGTTTCAGGGCCCTGTTCAACAATCTTGGCGATTCGGTCTATATCACTGATATGGCCGGCAACATCGTTGCCGCCAATGCCCAGGCTTCCCGCGAACTCGGCTGCTCAAACCAGGAACTGCTGGAACTGAATATCATCGACCTGGATGCCGTCTTTACTACTCCTGAATCGGTTGCAGAACACTTCAAGGCGCTGGCGGAATCAAAATCAATGACGTTCGAAACCATCCATCGGCGCAAAGACGGATCTCAGTTTTCGGTCGAGATCAATGTCCGCTTGATAGATTTTGATGGCCGTCAGTCGGTGATGGGCATCGCCCGCAACATTTCGGCGCGCAGACAGGCGGAGCGGGATGCGTCGAGTGCCAGACAGCAGCTTGAGGTGATCTTCGACACCATGCAGGCCGGCATCATGCTGGTCAGCCCGCTGGGCACGATTACATTCGCCAACCAGCGCATGGCGTCCATGTTCGGTTGCAAGCTGGATGAGCTGATCGGTTCCAGCTACGTGGAGCATGTCCATCCCGGCCAGCGCGGAGTGGGGGACGAGCGCATGCGTCGGCTGATTGCCGGCGAAATCGACCATGTGCATCATGAACGGCATTATATCCGCAAGGACGGCAGCAGCTTCTGGGGACACCTCAGCGGGCGGCGGCTTGAGGATGAGCAGGGAAACCTGATTTCGCTGGTGGGCGTGGTGGCCGACATATCCGAAATGAAGAAGATGCACGAGGCCCTGGACTATACCAACCAGTGTTTCACCCAGGCTCTGAGCGGGGGACAGCATATTCTCTACCGCCTCAATGTCAAAAAGGGGTGTTACGACTATCTCAGTCCCGCTTTCGAAAGGCTTACCGGCTACCCGGTGGCCGAATTTTCAAGGATCAGCCTGGAGCAGCTTCCGGAGTATTTCCACCCCGATGACCGGCAGCGTATTTTTAATTACATCGACGAGCAGTTAGCTTCGCGAACGGGTCGCAGCGTCAACTTCGACGTGGAGTACCGCTTCAGGAAAGCGGACGGCAGCTACTGCTGGTTCCATGACACCAACACTGCTGTTTTCAACGAGCAGGACGAACTGGAATGCTTCTTCGGCTCAGTTCATGACATCTCCGACCGCAAGCAGGCCGAGGAGGAACGGTTCAAGCTGGAACAACAGCTGCTGAATGCCCAGAAGCTGGAGAGCCTGGGGGTGCTGGCCGGAGGTATCGCCCACGATTTCAACAACATCCTGACAGCGATCATCGGCAACGCCGATCTGGCGTTGATGCGGCTCAACCAGGAGTCGCCGGTGGTTGATAATCTGCACCGGATCGAGCACGCCGCGGCCCGGGCCGCCGAGCTGGCCAAGCAGATGCTGGCCTACTCCGGCAAGGGCAAATTCGTCGTGGAGAACCTGGACTTGAACCGCCTGCTGGAGGATATGCTGCACATACTGGAGGTATCAATTTCCAAAAAAGCGGTGCCGCGCTTCAACCTGACCAGCCCGCTGCCAACGGTGGAGGCCGACGCCAGCCAGATGCGGCAGCTCATCATGAACCTGATGATCAACGCCTCCGAGGCGATCGGGGACAAGAGCGGCGTGATCGCCGTCTCCACCGGCTGCATGGAGTGCGACGAAAGCTACCTGAAAGATGTCTGGCTGGATGAAAAACTTGACCCGGGACTGTACGTCTGCCTTGAAATCTCCGACAACGGCTGCGGCATGGACAGGGAGACCATGTCCAAACTGTTCGACCCGTTCTTTACCACCAAATTCACCGGCCGCGGCCTGGGCATGGCGGCGGTGCTGGGAATCGTGCGCGGCCACCGTGGAGTGATCAAGGTCTACAGCGAACCTGGCAAGGGGAGCAGCTTCAAGATCCTGCTGCCGGCCGCCGGCAGACTTCCGGAAGTCTCCAACACCGGATCGGGCAGTGCTGACTGGCGCGGCAGCGGTACGGTGCTGCTGGTGGATGATGAAGAAACCGTGCGCGGCATCGCCGGAGAGATGCTCCGTGAGCTGGGGTTCGAGGTTGTGACCGCCAACGACGGCCGCGAGGCGCTTGAGGTTTTCAAGGCCAACCCCGTGATCTCCTTGGTGCTCCTGGACCTGACCATGCCGCACATGGACGGCGAACAGTGTTTTCGCGAACTGAGGAGGATGAAGCCGGAGGTGAAGGTGATCATGAGCAGCGGTTACAACGAGTACGAGGTCACGCAGAAATTTGCCGGCAAGGGGCTGGCCGGTTTCATTCAGAAACCGTACCGCCTGTCCGTGCTGCGGGAGACGTTTGAAAATCTGGAAAGGGTGAAAAAATGAGTGTTGCCACCAGATGGTTATCAAGCTGCCGTGCATGGACGATCTCCGTCGTGTTCAGGGCTCTGGTGACTATCTTGATGTTACCGATGGCTATCTGCATTTCCGTGCCGGGAGAGTCCATGGCCGCATTGAAATCCGTTCGCGTGGTAATGGACAATAACTATCCGCCCTATGTCTTCAAGGATGGTAGCGGCCAACTGCAGGGCATCATTATCGACCAGTGGCGGCTTTGGGAAAAGAAAACCGGCATCAGGGCCGAGCTGACAGGCATGGACTGGGCCGAGGCTCAGCGCCGCATGCGGGCCGGTGAATTCGACGTGATCGATACCATTTTCCATAATGAGCAGCGCGGGAAAATATACGATTTCACCCCCCCTTACGCGGTTATTCCGGTGCCGCTGTTTTTCCACTCCGACATCTCCGGTATCCGCAGGCCGGCGGATGCCAAAGGCTTCATGGTGGCGGCCAAGGCCGGCGGCAATGTTATCGATGTGCTGAAGAAATACGGTGTCAACAACATAGTCGAATATCCCAGCTACGAGAAAATCATCGAAGCGGCCCGCGACGGTCAGGTCAAGGTGTTCACGGTGGACCGTCCCCCGGCCATGTATTATCTGAACCGTTTGAACATTCAGGACCGGTTTCGCGAAACCGCGCCGATGTATTCGGGGAAATTTCACCGGGCCGTGCCGAAGGGGCGCCGGGAACTGCTGGCCGTGGTCGAGAGCGGTTTTGCCTCCATTTCCGCTGCTGACTATCAGGCGATCGACAAACGCTGGATGGGGGCATCGGTAGCAGGTCCTGCGCAGCTCCGGTATCTGCGCTATGCCGCGGGCACAGCTGCGCTGCTGGGTGTGGTGGTGATTGCTTGGCTGGTGATGCTAAGGAGCGCGGTCCGCAGGAAGACCGCCGAGCTGGCGGAAAGCGAGGAACATTACCGCTCGATCATACAGAACATGCAGGATGTCTATTACCGTAGCGATGCGGAGGGGCGTCTGACGATGATCAGCCCTTCCGGCGCGGAATTGCTGGGGTATGATGATATCGATTCGGTGCTGGGCTGCGTCATCCGTGACACCTTCTACCTGGATCCGGAAGAACGGGATGCTTTCCTCCACAACCTGAAGATGAAAAAACACCTGTACGGCTATGAACTGACGCTGAAACGGCGGGACGGAACTCCGGTGCCTGTGGCCACCTCGACGCATATGATGTTCGATCCGGAAGGCAGGTTTATCGGTGTTGAAGGGGTTTTCAGGGACATAACCCAGCGCAGGAAGGATCTGGAGGCGCTTAAGGAGAGCGAGGAGCGCTACCGGCAGCTGGTGGAGCAGTCATCAGCCTGGATCTGGAAGACCGATGCCGATCTGAGACATACCTATTCGAATGACAACGTGGAAAAAATACTGGGATATTCAGCCGAGGAACTCTGCTCGCTGGATATTATCAAACTGATTCATCCCGATGACCATGAAACTCTCAGAAATACCGTCGATGACGCCATCTCCGGACGCTGCGGCTGGAACGGGATCGTGCTGCGCTGGCTGGCACGGGACGGATCATGGCGGTCGATCGAATCGAGCGGTGGAGCTATTTTCGACGGCGAGGGGCGTTTTACCGGCATGCAGGGGGTCGATACGGATGTAACCGACCGGCTCCTGCTGCAGCAGGAACAGGAGAAGAACCAGCGCCTGGAATCGCTGGGCCTGTTGGCGGGCGGCATCGCCCATGATTTCAACAACATCCTGACCGGCATCGTCGGTAACCTGTCGCTGACCAGGACCATGATCGACAGTGGTCACCGCGCGGCGGCGCGGCTGGATGAGTGCGAAAAGGCTGCCGGGCGCGCCGGTGAACTGACCCGGCAACTGCTGACCTTTGCCCGGGGCGGAGAACCGGTGAAGAAGGTCGTGGATATCTCCAGGCTGGCCAGCGAGGCGGTTACGTTCGCACTGCGCGGTTCCAAGGTCAGGGGGGGGCTGGAACTGGCCGATGACCTGTGGGCTCTGGATGCGGATGAGGGACAGGTCAACCAGGTTCTCAACAACCTGCTGATAAACGCGGTCCAGGCCATGCCCGAGGGGGGAACGGTTACTGTCAGGGGCGATAATTCAATTATGGACGATCCGTCCGGAGTGCCGGGCCGTTTCGTGCGACTGACGATCCGTGACACCGGAATTGGTATCCCGGCCGAGCTGCTGGCAAGGGTGTTCGACCCCTATTTCACCACCAAGCCGGGCGGAACCGGGCTTGGCTTGGCTTCGGTCTACTCGATTGTGAAGCGGCACGGGGGGGAACTGAGCGTTTCCTCTGAAAAAGGGCGTGGCACTGAATTCATGATCTGCCTGCCGGCAGCCGGAGGGATAGAGACATGCGAGCGGAACCCTGTCACCGATTTGCCGCCGGAGGCGCGCTGCAAAGGCCGGGTGCTGGTGATGGACGACGAAGAGCTGGTGATCGACGTGGCTTCGATGATGCTGGAGGAGCTGGGGTGTAGCGTGGATACCTGCGGCGACGGGGCTGAGGCTGTGGATAGTTACCGGGCGGAATTGGAACTGGGAGCGCCATACGATGCCGTCATCCTTGACCTGACGGTGCCGGGAGGCATGGGAGGACTGGAAGCTGCCAGGCTGATCAGGGAGATCGATCCGCGCGCCGTCCTGATCGTTTCCAGCGGCTATTCCCAGGACTCCGTGGTATCGGATTATCGCAGCCATGGTTTTTCCGGCGTGGTGATGAAACCCTATTCGTTGAATATCCTGAGCGAGGAACTCGGCCGGGTGATGGAATCTGTGCGTCACACTCCCCGGTCGCAGCCGGAGCCGTAGTCACGGTGGTCTGGAACCGGGATTGAAATGAACATAAACGGCATTTAACCGCCGAGAAAAGCGGATGCACGCCGAGAAAACCAGGACTTACATCAAAAAAGTTGATTGCCTTATGGGTTAAATCAGTATTTTGTTCAAGTTTTTGATTTCTCGCTTGGAAGCGCCTGCTTCTGACTGCGTGTATCGGCGTTCATCGGCGGTTAACTGCTTTTTTCAGGATGAAAGGAGTGCAGTGTATGCGATATATCTCATCCAAGAGCATCCTCACCGATCCTTACCGGGCCGGACTTGAAATCGGCACGGCACTTGCCCCTGTTTCGCCGGAAGTAATACTGTTGTTTGCTTCGATGAATTATGATCCGGATTTCTCCGATTTCTTCGAGGCGCTGTACGATGCGCTCGGAACCAGGTCGGTGATCGTTTTCGGAGGAACCGGCGACGGCATCTACGAGACCAGCGGAGCCGAAAACTATGGTGTCAGCGCCCTGGGGATTTCCAGCGACGGCCGGGTGTCATGGTCGGTTGCCCTTGAACAGGGTGTTCAGGCCGACTCGTTCGCGGCTGCCGGGGCTTGTGCGCGCAAAGCGCTGGCTGACTGTCCGGACGCATCCATGTTCCGCATGGTTCTGGCTGACGGGGCCAAGGCCGACGGCCATGCCATTGTGCGTGGCATCGCGGCCGAGATATCCGGACCGTTCTTTGGCGGCCTGACCGGTGACGACCGCAAGTTCACCAGCAGCAGGGTTTTTCTAAACGGCGTCGAATATGAGGACGCGGTGGCAATGCTCTGCGGTTGCGGCGACATCGGCTTCTCGATCAATGCGGCCAGCGGCTGGACACCGCTGGGGAACCCGGGAGTCGTGGAAGAGAACCATGGGTGTGAAATACGTACCATCAGCGGGCACTCGGCCCAGGATTTCATGGCCGGCCAGCTGGGTAAACCGCTGGGCGAGTCAGATCTGGGGGTGGTTCCGCTGGCCGCCTATCAGTCCGGCTCCAGCGGGCATTTTTCCCTGCGGGCTCCTTCGCACCTGCATCCGGACACCGGCGCGGTTACCATGTTTGGCAGTGTGGAGAAGGGAACCGTTGTGCGTGTCTGCAGCGCATCACGCGAAGACGTGATCCGCGGGGTTTCGGACGCCGTGCGGAACCTGGCTCCCGATTCGCCCGGTTTCACTCCTTCAGCGGCGATCATCATCAGCTGTGCCGGCAGGAAGTGGTTGCTTGCCGACCGTGGAGAAAAGGAACTGGCCGCTTTCTTTGGGAATCTGGGACTTCGGATTCCGCTGATCGGGTTTCCCTCCTTCGGAGAGATCAGCCCGTTTCGCGGTGCTGATGGCGCTTTTACATCCGTCAGCTTCCATAATGTAACTTTTGTTGTCTGTCTGTTGGGGTGAGATCATGAAAAATCGTCTGTTTTCGTTATGCACACCCTGTCCGGACGGATTCACGTTTTGCCGTGAATTCCGGATAATTGATTTCCGCAGGGCCCCCTTTGCGCTCTATGCCCCTTCGTCCGAAGCGGCCCGGGATTTTCTGGGGCAGCATCTGCAGCGTCTGGCTGGCGTGGTCCTGATTCCGGGCGAACACCTCTCTTCCGGGGAGCTGGCTCCGCTGGTGTCACAGATCGTCATCTCCCCGGTGATGCTGCCGTACCTGGCCGATTTCGCGGCTCATCAACTGGTGCAGCTCGACCGGCGCATCAGCAGCGAAGAGCGCCGCTCGTTCCTGGCGCTTGAGAACGAACGGCTTGAGCTCAACAACCAGCGGGCCTCGGAGGAGTTCAGCCGTTTCCGGAGCAGCCTGCTGCACGAAATCGAAGAGAGGCGGGCGGCCGAGCGGCAACTGGTGGAGAGCGAAGAGCTGCTGCGGCTGATCATGTCTTCGACGGTGGAAGCCATCTATGGAATAAATACCGAAGGTCTGTGCACCTTTGCCAATGAATCCTGCCTGAAGATGCTGGGTTACGATCATATCGGCGAGATGCTGGGGCGCAACATACATGAGCTGATCCACTACCGGACACCGGAGGGATTGCCGATGCCGCAGGATCAATGCCGCATCTTCAAGGCTTTCAGGGAAGGGGTCGGAGTCACCGTGACCGATGAGTTTTTCCTCAAGCGGGATGGCGGCCCTTTGCCGGTGGAATATTCGTCCTATCCGATCCGCAAGGATGAGGCCGTCGTGGGAGCGGTAGTCACCTGGCGTGATATTACCGAGCGCCGGCTCAGGGAGGAGTTGCTGAAAGTAAGCGAGGAGAAGTTCCGCTCACTGGTCGAGAACTCGATCGACGTGATCTTTGTGCTGGATGCAAAGGGGATCTTCCGTTTTGTCTCACCCTCCTGGGAAAAACATCTCGCATATCCGCCCAGCCAGGTGCTGAACCATGACTTTGCGCCGTTTGTCCATGCGGATGACGTGGGTCCATGTTTCGAATACCTGGTGAAGGTCATGGGAACGGGCGAAGCCGCGACGAGCCCGATCTACCGTGTCAGGCACGGTGACGGCGGCTGGCGCAGTTTTATCGCCAACGGTTCCAGGTACCTTGGCGCCTCCGGCGAGCCATTATTTCTGGGTATCGGGCGAGACGTTACCGACCAGCTGCGTGCCGACGAGGAACATCTGATCATGGAAAAGCAACTGCTTCATGCCCAGAAACTGGAAAGCATGGGTGTTTTGGCGGGTGGTATCGCACACGATTTCAACAATATCCTGACCGTGATTATCGGTAACGCCGACCTGGCCCTGATGCGGACCAACAGCGAATCCCCGGTGGCGGAAAACCTGCGCAGGATCGAACAGGCGGCTAGCCGGGCCGCCGACCTGGCAAAGCAGATGCTGGCCTATTCCGGCAAGGGCAAGTTCGTGGTCGAACATATCGACCTGAACAGGCTTCTGGATGAGATGCAGCACATGCTGGAGATCTCCATTCCCAGGAAGTCGGTGATTCGCTTCAACCGGGGGGACTCGCTGCCGACACTGGAAGCCGATGCGACCCAGATGCGCCAGATCATAATGAACCTGGTCATTAACGCTTCCGAGGCGATCGGAGACAAAAACGGAGTGATCACCATCAGCACCTGCAGCATGATGTGCGACAAAAAATATCTGAAGAATGTTTTAAATGACGAGAGCCTGGCCGAGGGACCGTACGTCTGCCTGGAGATTGCCGACACCGGTTGCGGTATGGATCGTGATACGGTTGCCAGAATCTACGATCCCTTCTTCACTACCAAATTTACCGGCCGGGGCCTGGGGATGGCAGCGGTACTGGGAATCGTGCGCGGTCACAAGGGGGGTATCAAGGTCTACAGCGAACCCGGAATGGGGAGCGCCTTCAAGATATTCCTGCCAGCATCAAACGGGCTGGTGGTTACGGAAAGCCAGCAGGTTCGGGGTGAGGTGTGGCATGGCAGTGGTAATGTGCTGCTTGTGGATGACGAGAAGACCATTCGCGAAATCGGCAGCGACATGCTGAATATTCTGGGATTCAAGGTGATTACCGCCGAAGATGGCCGGGATGCGCTTGAGAAGTTCGCTAACAATCCTGACCTGGATTTTGTGATTCTGGATCTGACCATGCCGCGCATGGATGGCGAACAGTGCTTTCGTGAGCTGCGGCAACTCAACCGGGATGTAAAGGTGATCATGAGCAGCGGTTACAACGAGCAGGATGTTACCAGTAAGTTTGTTGGCAAGGGGCTGGCGGGCTTCATCCAGAAACCGTACAAGCTTTCGGAAATGAAGGAAGCCATCCAGAGGATCAGCAAATTATGAAGCAGCAAACAAATACAAATGAGCTTAAAAAGGCGCCGTTCCGGCATCTGTTCAGTACTGCCGCGGTTATTTGGAGCCTCGTCTCGGTAGCAATTCTCGTTCTGGAACTGAAAGACCAAAGATATTTTTTGACCGCCAACGCTCTCAACACAGCCAGGGCAAGCTTTGAGAGGGATGTCGCCTTCCGGCGCTGGCTGGCCCG
Organism: Geobacteraceae bacterium GWC2_55_20; assembly: GCA_001802125.1. Classification (GTDB taxonomy): domain Bacteria; phylum Desulfobacterota; class Desulfuromonadia; order Geobacterales; family Pseudopelobacteraceae; genus JACRCG01. The sequence continues at coordinate 6,791 of MGZK01000057.1, read as the reverse complement.
GCATGGTGGTGTGTGTGTTCCCGCCTCCGGCAGCGCTCCGTCAAAATATGATGCGGTAGATTCACATGGCCACATAACCAGCTTGCACCCGATAAGGCCGGAAAATGCGCCGGACCCCTGGGAAAGAAGGGCTTTGGAGGCCTTTGAAAAGGGAGCCAATGAGTTCGGCGAGTTCCAGAACATCAATGGAGAACCGTATTTTCGCTACATACATGTACTTAAAACCGAAAAAGCATGCTTGAAATGCCATGCCGCGCATGGCTATCGCGAAGATGATGTCCGCGGCGGTATCAGTATCTCTGTTCCGATGGACCTGCTTAGTCGTTCGGTGACCACGAGCAGCTACGCTCACACCCTGATCATTTCGTCGGTATGGCTGTCCGGACTGGCGGGACTATGGTTCAGCTTCCGCCGGGTCAGCGCTTCTTCCCAGGCTCTGCGGGAGAGTGAGGAACGCTATCGCAGCCAGTTTCAGCAGAGCCGGGCGGTGATGTTGATAATAAACCCGGAAAACGGCATCGTCGAAGACGCTAATCCGGCCGCCTGCGAATATTACGGGTATGACCGCGAAGAAATACTGCAAAAAAAAATCCATGATATCAACTGCTCCGAACCGGAAATGGTGGAGCAGAGGTTGATCGAGGTCAGGGATGGCGCCGTCAGGCGTTTTCAGTGCCGGCACCGGCTGTCCGACGGCGGCATCAGGGACGTGGAGGTCTTCAGCAGCCCATTTTTCAGCCAGGGACGCCTGCATCTGCATTCGATCATATTCGACATTACCGACCGGCTGGCTGCCGAACGGCAGTTGCATGACAAGATGGATTTTGCGGAAAACCTGATTTACAACTCAACCGCTCCTACCTTTGTCATCGACGCCGACCACAAGGTGCTGATCTGGAACCGTGCCATGGAGGATCTCTGCGGAGTCAAGGCTTCGGAAATGATCGGCTCCGGCGCACAGTGGCGAGCGTTCTATCCGTCGCCCCGGCCCTGTCTGGCGGATATCGTTGTCGATGAAACCGGTGGTGAGGCTGCAGCGCTGTACCTCCATTTTTCGGTGTCGCGGCAGATCCCGGACCGCTTGCACGCAGAAGATGATTATATTCTGGGCGGCCGCAAACGGCGTCTGTTGATGTCGTCGGCGCCAATCCGTGATCATCAAGGAAGAATCATCGCCGCGATTGAAACGATTGAAGACATCACCGAACGCTTGTCACTGGAAGCCCAGTTGCTGCACTCACAGAAGATGGAGTCGGTCGGCGCGCTGGCCGGCGGCGTTGCCCATGACTTCAACAACGTGCTGACCGTTATCAGCGGTTATGCCGACCTGTTGAAGCTGACCGCAACCGATGACGAGAACCTGCACATCGCCCATGAAATTTCCGCTTCCGTTGACCGGGCCGCCGAGATGACCCGTAGCCTGCTGTCATTCAGCGGTAAACATGACATGATGCAGCAGCATGACGATCTGAACCAGATCCTGGCCACGATCCGCAAGAGTCTCGGCCGGTTGATCCGGGAGGACATCACACTTTCGATCCAGCCGTGCGAACAGCTCCTGCCGGTGTACGTGGACCGGGTGCAGATCGAACAGGTGCTGATTAACCTGGTGGTCAATGCCCGTGATGCGATCGGCAGCGGTGGTCATATCACGGTTTACACTAGTCCCGCCCTGATTGAAAAGGCGACGATCATCGGAGGGGCCGTGATTATGCCAGGCCGATATGCCCGCCTCTGCGTCAGTGACAGCGGCTCCGGAATCGATGCCGGGATGATTGACCGTATTTTCGAACCGTTTTTCACCACCAAGGAGAAGGGTAAGGGAACCGGGCTGGGACTCTCGATCGTGCATGGGATTGTAACCAGGCACGGAGGCTATGTCACCGTTACCAGCATTCCGGGGAGTGGCGCCGAATTCTGCATCTACCTGCGCATCCACGAAGGAGAACAGCCGGTGAAACCGGCAGAGCCGGTTGCGGTTGTCAACCATCACGGCAGGGAGACGATACTGGTTGCCGAGGATGATGCCGCGATCATGAGGATGTTCAGGCAACTGCTGGAATTGTACGGCTACTCGATCCTGGAGGCCGGGGACGGTGTCGAGGCGGTGGAGATGTTCGAGGCTAACCGCGAACGAATACGAATCGCAATCGTGGACGTGATCATGCCGCGCATGAACGGGCGGGAACTGGTGGAAGAGATCAGGAAACGGCAACCGGAACTGCCAATCATCATGATCAGCGGCTACACGGACGATATTGTCGATCGGTCCGCGATCAGTGTGCTAAATGTGAATTTCCTCCAGAAACCGATCAAGCCGCTGGAGTTGCTTGCGGCGGTCCGCAGCGGTCTGGGAAAGGAGGCTTAATAATCGCTGCTGCCTAATAAAGAGGCATGTTGGCCACGCCAGGACGGGGTTCGCATGCCAAACCATCATAAAACCAGCATGATAGAGTCCGGCCTCGCTTTGGCACGTCAAATGCTCTTATGGACTCAAACTCCGGCAACGGCGTCTCCCGATATCATCCGCGGATGTGGAGCGACGTTTTTCGTTGCTGTCGGAGCAAACCAAGAGTCTAGCTTATCAAGAGGATACTGTCATGGCCAAACCGGACTGGTACGATACCGACAATTGCGAAACCCACGACAAGGGTGCTCCCAAGTTCTGCAAAAAGTCCGAACCGGGCGAGGGGACCGAGCGCTCCTGCGCCTACGATGGCGCCCGTGTGGTTTTGATGCCGATCACCGACGTGATCCACCTGGTGCATGGCCCGATCGCATGCGCCGGAAACTCCTGGGACAATCGCGGCGCCCGCTCCAGCGACTCACAGCTGTACCGGCGCGGTTTCACCACCGAGATGCTGGAAAACGATGTGATCTTCGGCGGTGAGAAGAAGCTCTACAAGGCGATCCTGGATCTTGCGGAACGTTACCGGGACCAGGCCCGGGCCATCTTCGTATATGCCACCTGTGTGACCGCCATGACCGGCGACGACGTGGAGGCGGTTTGCGCGGCTGCGTCAGAAAAAGTCGCAATCCCGGTGATCCCGGTCAACACTCCCGGCTTTATCGGCGACAAGAATATCGGCAACCGGCTGGCCGGCGAGATCCTCTTCAAGTACGTGATCGGCACCACCGAACCGCCGGTTCTGGGGGAATACCCGATCAACCTGATCGGCGAGTACAACATCGCCGGCGACCTGTGGGGCATGCTGCCGCTCTTCGACAGGCTGGGGATCCAGATTCTCTCCTGCTTCAGCGGCGACGCTAAATTCGAGGAGCTGCGCTACGCCCACCGGGCCAAGCTCAACATCATCATCTGTTCCAAATCCCTGACCAACCTGGCCAAGAAGATGCAGAAAACCTACGGCATGCCCTACCTGGAGGAGTCCTTCTATGGCATGACCGACACCGCCAAGGCGCTGCGCGACATCGCCCGCGAGCTGGACAACATTGTCAACGGCCTGGAGAAGCGGGTCATGCAGGACCGGGTCGAAAAGCTGCTGGAAGAGGAAGAGGCCAAATGCCGTCAGCGGATCGCGCCCTACCGCGAGAGGCTGGAGGGGAAGCGGGCGGTGCTCTTCACCGGTGGCGTCAAGACCTGGTCGATGGTCAATTCGCTGCGTGAGCTGGGGGTCGAGATCCTGGCGGCCGGAACCCAGAACTCGACGCTGGAGGATTTCTACCGCATGAAAGGGCTGATGCACCAGGACGCCAAAATTATCGAGGATACCTCCACCGCCGGACTGCTGGCGGTCATGCGCGAGAAGATGCCGGACCTGATCGTGGCCGGCGGCAAGACCAAGTTCCTGGCGCTCAAGACCAAGACCCCATTTCTGGACATCAACCATGGCCGTTCCCACCCCTATGCCGGCTACGAGGGGATGGTGACTTTTGCCCAGCAGCTGGACATGACCGTCAACAACCCGATCTGGCCGGTTCTTAACGCTCCGGCGCCCTGGGAGAAGGAGGAGGGGACAGCCGGACTGCTTCCGCTGCGGCATGCGGAGGATTTCCTGGCCGAGGATATCTCCGCCTCGCGGGTCAAGGTCTCAACCAAGGCCGCCACCGTCAATCCGCAGAAGAACTCGCCCGCGTTGGGAGCCACCATGGCTTATCTGGGTATCGACAACATGCTGGGACTGTTGCACGGCGCCCAGGGGTGCTCAACCTTTATCCGCTTGCAGCTTTCACGGCACTACAAGGAATCGATCGCTTTGAACGCGACCGCGATGAGCGAGGACAGCGCGATCTTCGGAGGTTGGGAGAACCTGAAGAAGGGCATAGGGCGGGTGATCGAGAAGTTCCAGCCCCAGGTGGTGGGGGTGATGACTTCGGGGCTGACCGAAACCATGGGAGACGACGTGCATAGCGCCATCGTGCATTTCCGCCAGGAGCATCCGGAAACCGCGCACATCCCGATCATCCATGCCGCCACACCCGATTACTGCGGTTCGCTGCAGGAAGGTTACGCCGCGGCGGTCGAGGCGATCGTCTCCAGCCTCCCAGAGGGGGGCGCGACCGTGCCTGACCAGGTCAACCTGCTGCCGGGAGCGCACCTGACACCGGCCGATGTGGAAGAGCTGAAGGAACTGGTCGAGTCATTCGGGCTGACGGTACTGACGATCCCGGATATCTCCAACGCCATGGACGGGCATATCGACGAGGTGGTGTCGCCGCTCTCGACCGGGGGGATTACAGTTGAAGATATCAGGAAGGCCGGGCGCAGTGTTGCGACATTATATGTCGGTGATTCACTGGCCAGGGCCGCCCTGAAACTGAAGGAGAAGTTCGGCATCCCGGCCCATGGTTTTACATCCCTGACCGGTCTGGCCGAGACCGACCTGCTGATGGAGTCGCTTTCCGCGATCAGCGGGAGGCCGGTTCCGGACAAGCACCGCCGCTGGCGCAGCCGGCTGATGGACGCCATGGTGGACAGCCATTACCAGTTCGGCAACAAGAAGGTGGCGCTGGCGCTGGAGTCGGACAACCTCAAGACACTGACCCGCTTCCTGGCCGGGATGGGATGCGAGATCCAGGCGGCGCTTTCCGCCACCCGCACCCGCGGTCTGGACTCCCTCCCCTGCGGGAACGTTTTTGTCGGCGACCTGGAGGACCTGGAGGAGGCGGCCAAGGGGGCCGATCTTCTGGTGGCCAACTCGAACGGCCGGCAGGCGGCAGGAAAGCTCAAGATCGGTGCACATCTGCGGGCCGGACTGCCGGTGTTCGATCGCCTGGGCGCCCACCAGAAGATGTGGGTCGGATATCGTGGCACGCTCAACCTGGTGTTCGAAACAGCCAACCTGTTCCAGGCCAATGCCAAGGAAGCGCAGAAACTGGCCCATAACTGACGACAAAAAAAGGACCGGCCGTTGATGGCCGGTCCGGTCCATCCTAAAAAGCATTTGAAACACGGAGAAATGGAGAATACGGAGTAAAACCGAGAGTTACAAGCGAAACGAGAACCCTTGTGATTCACCCAAAAGGATTTTTGTTTTATGTCTTAAGGTCCTGAATTCGCAGTTTTCTCCGTATCTCCGTGTTATTGAATTGCCGTTTTTTGGATAATTGGTGACAGCTCGGGCGGCGTGGCAAGCGGAAATCACGGCAGAAAGCGGGCAAAAACTGGTTTTCGGTAATAGTTCCGAATTTCAATATTCAAGCAATTATTCTTTTATCCCGGCCAGCATTCCCTTGATTGTCTCCAATATGAGCTTTTGCTCTTTACTGTTGAGACTTTTAATTTCAACTACAGTCTTTATCAGTTCGTCCCGTTCAACCTTGCCTGAATTGAAATCAAATAGCTGAGCCGCTGGCACGTGCAGAGAGGCGCTTATTCGTTTAATGACACAAACAGTAACATTATATTTGCCGATCTCAATGTTGCTGACATAAGTTGGAGAAATGCCGGCTAATTCTGCTAGCTTCTCCTGTGTCAACCCCATCGCTTTACGAAAATCCCGAACTCTATTTCCGAGCAATTGCAGATATTCTTTATCCTCTATCCCCATGGTTTCCATGGTCTGAGAATATTCTAAAAAACTATTATAATTAATAAAGTATACTTATATAATTACAGCGTTTATTTACAAAGCATACTACAAAATATCTTGTCAATCAGAGATATTTGGCATACCTTGCCGCTGATTCGAAAGTTTTTCGGACAGTCATTTTCGGATAATTCTACATTTTCCTTCGTAATGCCCTCCGACAATGTGCTCATAATTTGCAGTACCAGCCTTGGATTTGTCCCAGCACTCTGTTGTTGCTACTGTAATTGAAGGATGTTTTATGACAAGGCAACAGTATTCCAAACATAAGGAGTTTCGTGACCATGCCTAGCCGACTAAAACAGTCTGCCGCAAAGTTGTTGATCCGCGTTGTTATCATCGCCATCGCTTTCGTAAGCATGCATACACCGGCACAGGCATCGCACGACAGTTGCACACCATCAACGACGTCACAATGCGTTGACGCCAGCGATACGGATGCCAAGGGCGCTTTTTGCGATATTTATAATTGTTACTGTGGTCCATTTTTTATAGTCGAGGCAAACTCCAGCACCCACAGATGCCGTCAACCAGGATGGATACCGCCAGCAAATGCTTGCCCAAACCTGCTGTATGACGAAACCATTGTGACATGCCCTTGTTATGTCGATTTTACCGGAGATGGCTTGCAAGCCAGGGTCAGCAACGCTACAGGATATCAAGCCGGCAGCGTCGCACAGACATTCTATCCGTCGGCAGGCGGTTTTATTGAGATCAAAGGATCTGTTGAGACATTTTCTA
>MGZK01000056.1 GCA_001802125.1 Geobacteraceae bacterium GWC2_55_20 | reverse complement strand
CCGGCATCGTAAGGAGCGGCACCGGAATATTCTTACAGCATCTCCGTTGACATAGCAAATTGATGCAGTATATTTAATAATATTTTTCATTCCATTCAAGGGAGGACAAGAAATGCAGGTCTCCTCAGTATTCACGGCAGTTTTACTGTTTGTTGCAACATCACCGGAACTTGGGCTTGCCGCCGGACTGAACGCCGAAATGACGAAGTATGTCCAAGGGCTGGAAACCCAGGCCAAAAAGCAGGAAAGCGGCTTTAAAGGGTTTGATCCCGTAAGGGGCAAGAAGCTTTTCTTTGATGCGCGCCCCAACGACAAGACCGGTACGATATCGTGTGCCACCTGTCACACACCGGATCTGAAGAAGAGCGGCAAAACCCTGGTAGGCAAGGTTATTGAGCCTCTCGCTCCATCAGCCAACAAAGCCAGACTTACCAATGTCAAGGAAACCGAAAAATGGCTCCTGAGAAACTTCAAGCAGGTCTATGGCAGGGAAGGAACGGCACGGGAAAAGGGTGACGTCATCATGTTCATAAACGCGCAATAATCAGGAAGGAGAAAGCAGATGAATCCATTCGGGAAATACATTTTCACAGTACTGTCCGTCGTCATATTCTCTTCAACAGCCACGGCTGATCAAGACCGTGAAAATGAGAACTCGGAGCTGATGGGAACGGTGGCGAACAAGGCATATATCAAGGAATGCGGCGCATGCCATTTTGCCTACCAGCCGCGGTTCCTCCCAAAGCGGTCATGGGAAAAGATCATGAACACCCTGGACAGTCATTTCGGAGACAGTGCGACTCTTGATGATGCTACCAGGACCGAGATACTGACCTACCTCGTCAAGAACAGTGCCGATTCAAGCTCCTCCAGGTCGTCACGAAAAATGCTCGCATCTCTCGGCAAAACCGATACTCCACTCAGGATAAGCGACACCCCTTACTTCAAACGGAAACATCGCGAAGTAAGGCCCAATGTCTTCAAAAGAAAATCGATCGGATCGCCGGCAAACTGCCCCGGCTGCCACCTGACGGCAGAACAGGGTGATTATGACGAGCACAAGGTGAAGATACCCAAAAACTGAACCTGCTTGTGTCATGTGATTATCATCGGACTTCTTGAATGTTCAACAGGACTATGAAATGAACGAAATTAAAGTATGGGATCTCCAGACCCGCATCTTCCACTGGTCGCTGGTGGTCTTTGTCCTCTGCACCTTGGTCACGGCCGACATACTCCGTTTTTTCGGAATTGATCTGGTAAACAAGGATGCCTGGCTGGCCTTTCATATCGGCACAGGCGTCGCGGTAGGGATACTGCTCGCCTTCAGGATATTCTGGGGATTCTTTGGTCCGCACTATTCAAGATTCAGTTCTCTGCGGCTCTCGTTAAAAGAGCTTGTCGGCTATTTTGATGCGGTCATAAAAAACATCAGGACCAACCACACCGGGCACAACCCCGCGGCCTCATGGAGCGCCCTCTGTATAATCATTATAGGAATGCTGGCGGTTATTTCGGGGGTGGTGGTTTTCAGTCTCGACGAAGGCAGGGGCATACTCAGGTCCCTGTACATCGGCTTCCACCCCCTGGCAGACAATTTGAAACTGCTACATCTCGGACTTGCCTACGCCCTTCTGGCGGTCATCATCGGCCACGTATGCGGTGTATTGAACGAAACCTTCCGCCACAAAACCGGAATCATCCCGGCCATGATTACCGGGAAAAAACTCTCCGATGAAGTTGAAATACCCTTCTCAGGAAGTGCGCCACTGACGATGGTGTCCATCGTGTGGGTATTGTCCCCATTTGTTGCGGCTCTATATTTTACCGTCTCGATGGAAACTAAACAGCCGTCCAACATGGTCATCCCCGTTATCTACAAAAAAGAGTGCGGCTCCTGTCACATGGCATTTCCACCGAATGTCCTCCCGATGAAAAGCTGGCAGGTCATGATGGCAAATCTCCAGGATCATTTCGGGGATGACGCTTCCATCGATGACTCATCGAACCGTGAAATAGAGGCATTTCTGGTAAAAAACTCTGCCGAGCATTCCCTTGAGGAGGCTTCGCTCAAATTCATCCGGTCCATCAGCAAAGACAACACGCCCCTGAGAATCACCGAGATTCCATACTGGAAAGAAAAACACAAGCTGATATCGCAGGCTACCTACCAACGGGGAACAATCAAGTCCAGGATTAACTGCGTCGCCTGCCACAAATGGTCGGAATACGGCTCATTTGAAGACAGCGACATCCGGATACCGAGAGAATAAACGTACCATTAGCTCCCAAGCGATAGCGAAACCATGTGTGTTGTTTGGTACACGGAGATGGTATTATCCGGCAAAAAGCTTGCGGAGGATTTCAAGTGGAGTTGTCGCCACAACAGCTACGTTTCAACGCCGCCATGGAGCGCTATAATTCCGGGAGTAAATATAAAATATTCGGGATTGCCGTATCGATCATGAACCTGACGCTTCAGGGGTGGCTGCTGTACAGTACATGGCCGCACCGGATCGGCGCGGCCCGCCAGATAATCGCAATAATAAGCGCCTATCTCATAACCGACTTCATAAATGGCCTGGTCCATATCTACATGGACAACAATGACCGTTACGACTCGCCGGCCGGTCCGCTGATTGCCAATTTCCACCTGCACCACAAGATCCCGAGCTACAAAAAGAACAACCTGTTGATCGTCTACTTCAACGAAAGCGGCTCAAAAGTCTGGCTGGTGGGGTTTCTTGCCGCAGTCGCGCTGTTGCCGGAAGTCGTCGCCGTGGATCAAACCATCATGTACATCCTGGTCTACACGGGGATTCTGTCTTCCATCGCCGAAGTGTCCCACTACCTCTGTCACAGTTCCACTTCACCCACGGCGATGTTTCTGGCCAGGATCGGCCTGCTGCTGTCGAAACGTCACCATGCCGGGCACCACCTGCAGGACAATTCCAACTATGCTTTTTTAAACGGCTTTACCGATCCGTTGCTCAACCTGATCGCGGGAAGGTTTTACGGGGGCTACAAACAGAACACCGACCTGCATTATTCCCACTACACCGTCCCGGACAGCGAAAGCCGCTAGCGCCACCCTGCCTTTTTTCTTCGAAAGACACCCGCCGGGTGCCTAATAGTTCACACCCCCTCAACAGTTGGCAACGTTATTGATGTCGTAGCCATGCGCCTGGAATGACGCCTTGAGGGTGGAACGCTCCTCCCTGCTCATCTCCTCCAGCACGGCCAGCACACGCTCCCTGACCTTCCCGGTGCCGCAGATGCTCTCGTCAAGCTTGCTCTGTAACGGCAGGTTGAGGTTCGACTCTTCCAGGATCCGCTTCAGGTCTCCGGAATCGCAGAGAACGCTCTTCAGTTCCTGTCCGGTGCTGGTCACGTAGAAATGGCGTCCCTGTTTGTAGACCAGGAAATTGCTGCTGCAGGCTGCCAAAAGCAGGCAGGCGGAGGCAAGCAGAGTCATACGGGTTATGACTGTCATGCGCATATTACCGTCCTTTCAGATAGTTTTTCAATTTCGTCCTGATTTGTGGTGAATTCCAGTCAACCTCGCCGAATATTTTGTCCTGCACAATTCCGGCACGGTCGATAACCAGGCTCACCGGCTGCCCGAAGAGGGCATAAATGTCGAAATAGACCTCTTTGGAAGCGTCGATCAGCAACGGGTAACGGATATTCAGACTTGCACCAGTCTCCCTCACCGGCTTCTCGGAAGCATCCAGAGCGATACCCAGCACTACCAGCCCATCGCCCTTCATCTCGTTGTACAGCCTGTTCAACGAGGGGATTTCCTTGATGCAGGGGGCACAGGTAGTGGACCAGAAATTGAGCACCACCACCTTGCCGTGAAATGACTTGAGCCCCGTCTTGCCGCCCTGGAGATTTGCCAGGGTGAAATCCGGCGCCGGCGCGCCGGTCCGCACCGCATGCGCGCTTGACGGAGCCAGCAGCATCAGGGCCACCAGGATTGTCGCCAGCAGGCGATTCGCAACTGCCTGCGGAGGATCCGATCTCTTTTTATGAAATGCTGAGAATAATATATTCATAGTCTGCAATCCTCATACTTATCGTGGCAGCTTGTCAACCGGTTTCAGATAGTCGGAAAATTTCACAATTGTTTCATGAAGTTCCATGCAAGCAGCATTGCATGAACAGATGCAGAGGCACATACGCCGAATGCCCCCAGCTCATGTGGCCGAACGAATCACGGTAGAGAAAATTCAAGCATCGGTATGTAAATTGCTAAGTAAACCAAAACACTAAATAAATATAATCTTCCTGGGAATAATCACGACAAATCACTTGATAAAAATAATTAAACAATTATCAACTCGGCGGAATGCCCACCACCGTCACGCCAAATAGCGGATAAACCGTTGTATTCCAGCATTACCGGCAACTTCAACCGCAAAGGTGAAGGACCATGATTTTACTGAGAATGATATGCCTGTTTATCCTGTTTCTGACCGGTAATATTTTCTGTCAAATGTTTTGCGTCACTGCCAGCGAAGCCGCGATACAGTGCTACCAGTGCCATGGTTCCACCGGTGACTACCGCCCGATTGATGCGCCTGACCGCGATATGGCTACCGGAGGTTTTGTCGGCAACCACCGCACGCACATGGATTCCCCGGCCTCGCCTTCCGCCTGTGAACCCTGCCATCCCGGAAGCGCTTCCTACACCAGCTCGCACCGGGATGGCCGGATCAAACTGTCAGCCCGCATCAACTCCTCACGTCCCCTCACCACATACAAGAACATCACTTCCGCCTTTCCGCAGAGTTCATCACCCGTGCCCGGCTCCTGCGCCAATGTGAACTGCCACTTCGAAAGTGCCACCCCCAACTGGGGCAGCAGTTCGGCCGCCACCGGCTGCTCCACCTGTCACGGTGCGCCGCCCAACGGGACCGCTTCCACCTACAGCGGCGGCGCAGCCGGAAGCCACACGATCCACGGCACCTATTACAGCGGGTTGAACGGATGTGCCAAATGCCACGCGGACCATACCGGCGACCCCAAGCCGTTCGCCCACGCCACCAGTGGCGGCCGCAGGGGGCTGGTCGTCCAGCCCCGGACTCCGTCCAATGTCCCCAGCGGCAGTTATGCCGCCGTATTCACCCCAATAACCGGCTATCTACCCAGCAAATCGGCAACGCATGCCGCCAAGCTCGGTTCGTGCCTCGGCACCTACTGTCATGGCACAAGCATGAGCGTGTCCAACGACATGAACGGCGGAACCAACATAACCCCCACCTGGGGCAATGCCGTCACCGGCCAATGCGGTACCTGCCACGGCGCATCGGCCACCAGCCCGCCCTTGCGGGGCAGCCACAAGACCCACGTCAGCTCGGGGCTGGCCTATTTCCCGGAAAGCACGCCCAACCCGCCGCTGGTACCGGGCTACAACTATATCTACGGCCGCAACCTGGCCTGCACGGTCTGCCACAACAACCATTCGTCCACGCATGTTAACGGGAAACTGGAATGGTCCTTCGATTCATCCGGCAAACCAGCACTCTCCGGGGCTGTGTATCGCGGTATTTCAAGCGGCTCCGCGACACCGGTGCCCGCCGCCACCTATGGGCAATGCGCCAACCTGTACTGCCACAGCATTGTGCAGACCGCCACCGGGGGCAATCTTACCGGGCAACCGGGAGAGTACAAGACCCCGGCCTGGGGCAACGTGAATGACGGACGCTGCGGCTCCTGCCACGCGGTTGACTACCTGCACGGCAGCGTATACGGCGGCTTGCCGGCCGACACCCCCGAGATCTCCTCCGGCAGCCATACCAGGCACCTGCAATCCCTGGGCACAACTCCCGGCGGACCGGCCAGATGCGCCAACTGCCACAACTATGCCGGCGACAACGGCCTTAACGGCTGCGCTTCGGTCTGCCATAACGGCAACAGCCTGCATGTCGATCAAAAGATCGATGTCAAGTTCCCCCCCATGTATTCTTCCGGACTCTATGACGGCAGCACGGCCGCGGGCGACGGCTTCGGCGATTGCAGCGCCATTGCCTGCCACGGCAACACCTCGGCCCGATGGGGCGGCAGCGCTTGCCTCGGCTGCCACTCCGTGCCGCAGGGCAACCGGGCCGCCATAACATCCCAGTTTGCCTCCGGTTCGCATCACATCCAGGGCACACTGACCGATGCGCACTGTTACCAGTGCCATTGGGAGGCCAACGGCAACGGAACCATCAATCCGCTCTATCACGCCGGGAAAGCCGGCCCCGGTGCGGCAATCAACCTGGTGGTTTACGGCAGCGGCAGCCGCCCGACCTTCTACAGCAGCACCAGCGCCGTACTCTACAGCGCCAACGGCAGCAGCAGCGAAATCGCCAAGATCTCCAACCACTGTCTGGGATGCCACAGCAACGGCAACAATGCCGCGATCCCCTTCGGCGACGGCAAGACCCCCAAACAGTACGCCTGGGACGGGACCAGCGTTGCCGCTCGATACTCCCAGACGACCACAACCAGCTGGGGCAAGTATACCTCCGCCACATATTCCAACACGGCCAGGAAAAAGGTCGAAAAAGCCTATTCGGCCCACGGCAGGTCCGCAGCCAACCAGCGCGGCTGGAACACGACCAGCGGCGTGGACGGCACGATCGCAAACAGCAGCGGCTCCGCCAGCGTCCAGTGCTATGACTGCCACAACTCCCACGGTTCTGCCGTTTCCGGCATAACCAGCCGTTATTCCAGCGCCACCGGACGAAACCGGGGCGGCATACTCAAGCAGACCGTGCGCGGATTCGGCGGTTACTCGGCAACCTACGCCCCCACAGCGGGCGGATCGGCTTCGGACAAGAGCCTGCGCAATCCGGGCGCCAGTCTCTGCCTGGACTGCCACCTCGGCTCCACCCCCAAACAGGCGCCGCTTGCAGCCTTCAAGGGTTACACGACCCCTTGGGGCTACAGCTCCACCTATGGCTCCAACCAGCCGATCATCGGCTACTGGGATTCCCCCTACATGGGTAGAGGCCCCAGTGGATCCGAGCAGAGATATCCGTTCAAGGGAGTGAGAGACTCGATGGGGGGGCATTTCGGCGCGTCATCAACCCTTTCTGGCACAACGGCTTCGACCATCAACGGACTCTGCACCCCCTGCCATGACCCGCACGGGGTCAGCCCGGCCCTGGGCAGCAAACAGCAGTACTCGGTGCCGCTGCTGAAGGGGACATGGCTCACCTCCCCCTACATGGAGGACACTGCCCCTGCGAACGGTTATGACATGTATATAACCGGGGGAACCGGGTTGCCTTTCCACCTGGACCAGAACACTTTCGGCGGGGCCATCAACAATGTGCCGGTTGCGGGACTGCCCATGAACGACACCTCCCTGTCCGCCGGACTCTGCCTGGAGTGCCATACCAAAGCCGCACTGACAAACGGCAGCAGCCACGCATGGAAGAGCAAGGACCGGGTTCACGAAGCGGTCAAGGGATGGAAGAGCGCCAACGGGACAACCCAGCACAGCTTCACCTGCTCGAAATGCCACTCGGCCCATACCAGTTCGGTTCTGCCACGCCTGATGGTGACCAACTGTCTGGACAGCATCCACAAGGGGCGCTCCTCCTTGAACCTGACAACAATCAACGCCAATGGAGGCAGCGGCGACTACGGCAGCGGAAGCGGCAGAATACCGGGAATATACAGCGGATCGGGTGATTGTATTGACGGCGGCCCGGCCTGCGGCACATCCTTCATGGTAAGCTGCCATGAAGGCAATACCGGCAACGGCGCCGACCAGAGCTGGAACACGGTAACCCCCTGGGCAATTGCATCACCACCGCCCTCGCCGGCGCTGACGGACCAGCCTGACGCCGGCAGCAGTGGCGGCGACAGGAACAGCCCCCTGCAGTGGAGTGCGGTAACCTGTCCCAGCGGAGCGGCAACCCAGTATCTCGTGGAGATAAGCGCCAACCCGAGCTTCGCCCCCGTATCATACAGCTCCGACTGGCAGGCTGGCGTCAGCTGGACTCAGGCACTTCCGATCGGCGCATGGTACTGGCGGGTGACAGCTCGCGACAGTAATTTCACCGCGGCACAATCGGCGCCATCCTCATACGACACATTCAGCATAAGCTATGCCGCGCCCGTTCCGCCGGCCCTGACGCCTCAGACCGGCTCCAGTTCCAGTGGCGGCGCAATCAGCAAGACCTTCCTGTGGAGCACGGTGATTCCCACGGACGTCGATCCGATGCAGTACCTTGTGGAAGTCAGCGGCACTTCCGACTTCGCCGCGATAACCTATCAATCGGGATGGCAGTCCGGCACCAGCTGGATACAGGCGATAGCGGTCGGAACCTGGTACTGGCGGGTCAGCTCCAGGGACAGCCTCCACACCAGTGCTGTTTCGGCTCCATCCGGGACCAACAGTTTCAGCATTACCCTGACGTCCCCCTCGGCTCCGGCCCTGGTGGCGCAACCAGCCACGACCTACACCAGCGGCACGCACAGGAGCATCACCTTCCAGTGGAATCCGGTGACGGCGCCTGATGGGGATGCGTGCCAGTACCTGGTCCAGGTCAGCAACAACCCGGGTTTCTCTCCGGTCACCTATGTTTCGGACTGGCAGGCCGGCGCCAGCTGGTCCCAGGTCGTGCCCATCGGCAGCTGGTACTGGCGGGTCACCTCGCGCGATACTGTTCATACAACTTCGGTGTCATCCCCCTCGGTTGCGGGAGGCTTCGGCATCGCCTATGCTCCGCCGCCGGCCCCGACCCTGATCGCACAACCCAACTACAGCAGCGGCGTCAACGTGGATGTAACCTTCCAGTGGAACCCGGTTGCGCCGACCGATGCCGATGCGATCGAGTATTATGTCGAGGTGAGTGCCACTGCCGATTTTGCCAGCATAGCCTACCAATCCGCATGGCAGACTGCAGCAACCTGGACCCAGTCCGTGGCGCCGGGCACCTGGCACTGGCGGATCAGGGCTCGTGACAGCGTCCATACCAGCGCGGTGTCCGATCCGTCCAACACAAACAGCTTCACAATATCCGGCGGTCCGCTGCCGCCGATCGCACCGGTGCTGATCTCCCAGACCGGCGGGAACACGGTCTGCACCACCTCCTACGCCCACACCCTGCAGTGGAACCCGGTGACCGCGCCCGATGGCCACGCGGTGGAGTATTTCCTGCAGCTGGATACAGTCCCTGGCTTCGACAGCGCCAACCTGCAGCAACCCGGATGGGTCACGGCGACAAACTGGACCACACCTTCGCTTGCGGCGAGCACCTGGTATTGGCGCGTCAAGGCCCGCGATGCGGTGGACACCGCCATGGAGTCGTCATATTCGGACAACCTCTCCTTCATCGATACATACAACTGGGACTGCACCTGTGACAACAGCTGCGCCACCTCCTGCCCGATACTGTTTACCTGGGACGGCGGTAAATATGCCCTTGAATCGGACATCTATCCGGCAGGCAAGCTCGGCAACCGGGATCCCAAGGGTTTCAGAAGATCGAATCCGTTCGATTATTACCTGCTGTCCGCCAGCCCGGCCCTGAAAGACGGTAAACTTGAATTGAGGCTGGTAGAGGAAAAGGTCGAGGCCAATTATCTTGACACGGTCAAGCTCTATGCCGTTGACATACCCGACAACCGCGATCTCCATGCCGAACGGCTTCCCATAACCGGGGGAACATATGTCGCACCGGGCAGCGTCATCCACACGACGAGCAGAGAGCTGAAGAAGCCGTTATCCGTAAAACATCTGGAAACCGGCGAGGAGATTAGCGGGAAGCTCTCCGCCAGCGGCAACAGCTACGTGGTATTGAGCAGGGACAGGAACTCCGGATTCGGTTGGCAGACCCTGGAAATCGACCTTGGCGATCTCTCCGGCGCTCCGATGATAAAACTGATCATCGACGGTGCGACTGCGTTTCCCAATACCCATGAAGGGCACGAAATTGCCAACAAGTTCCTGGCGAAGTCCAAAATAGAGGTACTGGACCACAAGGGCAACTGGGTGGCGGTTCCGATGAGAGAGCGCAGCATCGTGCCGCGCGATGGCGGAGGGCCAACGGCAATCAATCTCACCAATGCCTTCAAAAGCAAGGTCTACAAGCTGAGGATCAAATACCTGTACAAGACTTACATCAGAAGCATCCTCTTCGACACCACCGCCGACGTACCGGCGCTAATCGGCGAAGTGCCGCTCTCATCCGCTGAACTGGGCTTTCACGGGCACGATGCTTCCACGTCTGTAAACAAAGGCGAGGTAGTCAAGTTCATCTATGGCACCAGGAATGACATACCCCCCACATATATGCCGGGGTACTACACCAGGTTCGGAGATGTTACTCCACTGCTGAAGTTTCAGGACGACAAGTTCGCGATCTTCGGAAGCGGCGACGAAATCGTGCTGCGCTTCGACCAGACGGCAAAGGGGCCAAAAGGCACTTCGAGAAGATACCTGCTCTACTCGAACGGTTACTACAAGAGCCTCAGCAATCGCAACGTGTCTCCCACGGTAGAGCCGCTGCCTTTCGCCGGCATGAGCAACTTCCCCTATGACGAGAGCCTGGAGGGGTATCCGCAGGACAGTGATCACCTGGACTATATCGGCGGATACAACACCCGGATGGAAAGCGGCATCAGGAAAGAAAGCAGGACATTCCAGCTTGGAGCGGGGACTGCTTTTGCATCGAATATTGAAGAAATATCTATCGCCGGGGATGCCGGACCTGGGCTTGCAAGACTTCACGTCGCCAGACCTGAACCGGCGATGAAAAGCGTGCCTTCCGGACCGGAAAAGAATATTAAAACGGTTCCGGGAGCCGGAGGAGTATCAGGCGCACACGAACCAAAACCAACGATCTGGACTGAAATTCTTGGTTATGCTTCAAGAGTGCTGTCTCTGTTTGCAGCAGCCTGGGAGTGGATAATACACTTGTTTTCCCGGTAACATCATATTCACGCTTTATTCGGAAAGGGCCTGATTTGAGAATTGATAACATTGCCGGGTATCGTACCGTAACTGCCAGTGAGCGGGGTCGTATGATTTCCGGGTGGAGGAGGATTTTTCAGTCGCTGCTGCTTTCCGTTCCGGCGCTGCTGTTGTTTTCGTCGGTTTCGCTTGCGGAGACAAAGTTCGACTATGGCGCCGATTTCAGGCTGAGGTACGAGTATTGGAAGGGTACCTTCGATATGAGCACCCTGGGACTGGACGATGAAAACTACCTGCGGCTCAAGGTTTCGCTCTGGAGCAGGCTGCAGCTCAATAAAAACGCGGGCGCATACCTGAAGCTTTCCACTGAACCAAAATGCTACATCAGCTCCTCCAACACCGACAATAAGGATCTGGAGCAGGATGAGGTCTTTTTCGAGAGCCTTTACGTGGATGTCAAGGATGCGGCAGGAATCCCGCTGGACCTGAGGATCGGGCGTCAGGAGCTGCGCTACGGGGATGGTTTCCTGATTGCCGACGGCACACCGGTTTCAGCGGACCGGACCAAATACTTCAACGCTGCCAGGGCGACCTTGAAAATCACCGCCAACAACAGCGTGGACCTCTTGTACATCTACAACACCATGACCGACCAGCTGTTACCGGTACTGCACCCGGCAAAAAGCGGCAGGCTCTACAAGTACAATCAGCGCATCCTGAACAGCTCGGACGAGGAAGCCTTTGTTCTCTACGGCAAAAACAGGATCGGCGAAAACCTGGCCATCGAGCCCTATTATATTTACAAGCAGGAAGAGCGGATCAATGCGAAAACGCCGACGCTGTTCCTGAACACGATCGGGGCAAGGGCGGCCTACGACTTCCACCCCTGGGCAGTGAAAGCGGAATATGCCCATCAGTTCGGTGAGTATGACGGCGGCAGGAAGAGGATCGCGGACGGGGGCAACATCTTCATCAAACGGTCGCTGGAGGATCTGCCTTGGACGCCTGATATCGAAGCGGGCTATGTGTACCTTTCCGGAGATGACACGAATTCCGGTGCCAACGAGGGGTGGGATCCGCTGTTCTCAAGATACAAGTGGATGAGCGCGCTTTACAAGTATGCCTATTCCAGGGAAACCGGCATCGGCTCATACTGGTCTAACCTGGGACTGTACCGGATCAACATGACGCTGAATTTCACACCGGCCACCAAATTGAGCCTGGCATACAACTATCTGACCGCGATCGAGAAGACCGGAGTCACCGGCCCCAATGCAGCCATGTTCTCGAACAGCGGCAAGGAGAGAGGACATCTGCAGCAGACCGTGCTGTCGCACAAGTTTGACAAGCGCCTGAGTTCGCTGCTGACCATGGAGTATTTTGTTCCGGGGAATTTTTACAGGAGCAGCGCCAAGGACGCGTTCTATCTGAGCCTGATGATGCAGCTCCACCTATAGGAAAATTGCAGGTTTTCGTGTGAACTGGCGGCAGGCTCCAACCAGCGCCGGGGCGATCTCCGGGTTGCTGCCGAAGTGCAGGTGCAGGTATGAGCCCAGGCAGTTGCGGACGCTGAAACCTTCCTGGCCCAGCAGCACTCCTTGCCGTGATACGTTGTAGTTGCGCACGACACCGTCGGGCATTTCTCCGGTTTCCGAATAGTGAAATTCATGTCCCCGGCAGACAGCTCCGCTTCCGCCCAGCAGTGTGTCATGCAGCAACTCCGCCTGCCTGTACCCCAGCGCCTTGCGGCGCGGCAGCATTCTGGCCCGCACCGGGAAAATCCCCACAAAATCGACCGCCGCACGATCCAGGGTTTCTTCCAGTCCCTCCGTCAGATAGACATAACCTCCGCACTCGGCATAGACCGGCATTTCCGCGGCGACAGAGTTCCTGATCGCAGCCATCATGGAACTGTTGGCCGCCAGCCGTTCGGCGTAGAGTTCCGGGTACCCCCCCGGCAGGTAGATGCCGCCGATGCCGTCCGGCAGACCCCCATCCTCCAACGGCGAGAAGGTAACGATCTCGGCACCGGCTTCGCGCAGCAGGCGCAGGTTGTCTTCATACACGAAACAGAAGGCGGCGTCGCGGGCCACGGCGATGCGCACGTGCCCCTCAATCGCGGGAAGAGAGAGCGAATTACGCCCTTCTTTACAAATGGGGGGATGGGGGAGATTTGTCTTTAACCCCGCCAATCCATCCAGGTCCAGGTAACGTTCAGCCAGCTCTGCCAGCCGTTCCAGAAACTCCGGCGGCAGCGGGTTGTCCTCGGCCGTCACCAGTCCCAGGTGGCGTGAGGGGATTGCCAGGCTTTCGTCCCTGGGAATACAGCCGAAAACAGCAGCTTCAGGCACTAACTGCGACATAATCTGTCGCAACAGTTCGGCATGGGATTCACTGCCGACATTGTTGAAGATGACCCCGGCCAGCTTTACACGCTGGTCAAACCCGGCAAAGCCCTTGACCAACGCCGCAGCGCTGGCCGCCATGCCGCGTGCATTCACCACCAGCACCACCGGAGCGCCTGTTATGGCAGCGATCCGGGCGCTGCTCCCCTCGAACGGGGAAGCTCCCAGGCCGTCGAACAATCCCATCACACCCTCGATAACGGCCAGATCGGCATCAAGCGAGTTCTGCCGGAACGATCCGGACAAGAACTCTTCCGGGCACATCCAGGCATCCAGGTTGATTGACGGCCGGCCGGTCACCAGGCGGTGATAGCCGGGGTCGATGAAGTCCGGCCCGCACTTGAATGGGGCCACCAGCAGACCACGACGTTTGAGCGCCGCCATGATCGCCAGGCTGACCGTGGTCTTGCCGCTGCCGCTCTGGGGAGCTGCTATCAATAAACCATGTCCGTCCATGTCAGCGCAGCGCCCTCCGTGTCCCGCCATACTGGAAAAACGCAATCAGGTGAAACTCGTCCTTGTCGTATCCCTTGGGAAAGCCCCCCACCGGACCGATGGCCCGCAGCGTGCGCAGCACCTCCTCGTCCAGGATGCGGGCGCCGGAGCTCTCAAGCTGCTGGATGTTGGTGATCTCGCCGCGCCGGTTAAAGGTAATTCTGACCGGCGTGATGCCTTCGATCCCCTTCATGGCTGCTTCCTGAGGATAGCGCCAGACGCCGTAGACCGCCCCCTCGAACCTGCGCAGGAAAGAGCCGAACTGGATGTCGTCACTGTTCAGAAAACGGGTGTCACCTTCGGCCAGGTCATTTTCAAATTTGCGGCGGTAGCTTTCTTCCAGCTTTGCCAGCCGGCTGGCTCCGGGAAAAAGCTGCGGCTGCGGTTGTGACTGTTCCGGGGATGTTTTGGATCTGGGCTTTAGCAGGCTGGCCGCCGAGGAACCGGGCGCAACCTGGGGTTGTCGCCGTTCGGCCGGCAACGGCATGGCCGGTTTGGCGACAGTTGCGCGCTGTTCCCGCTGTGGCATCGGCGGAAGTTGTGAGGGGCGGCTATCCCGGGGCGCGTCTCCGCGCGGAGCCATCTCGCGTTCCACCCTCACCCGCTGTTCGGAGCGCCGCCTGGTTTCCTGCTGGTGCTGCTGCTGCGGCTGCTTTATTTCCGGCATCTGTTGCAGGTCGATGTAGACCGGCTCCTTGGGTGGCTCGGGTGCGCTCTGGGGCCAATAGTACAGCGCGGCAAAAAATCCGATATGCAGCAGCAGCGATGCGATAACCAGATATAGAAAAGATTTTTCGATGTAGCTGTCAGACATTGAATATGATCATTTCATGATACGGATTTGTAGCCGGCAGCATCCCGGTTGCGCCTCAAACCGCCGAGGAGATCTGGATAACTTCATGGGCGTGAGTTTGCAGATGACCTGTATGGGAGTTGGTTTCGGTCCGGAGAAAAGCAAGTATCTCTTTCAGGCTTTCCAGAATGATATGCTCTCCTTTGGGAAATTCGGACGGGTCGAGTTCAAGCGTCACCGTGCTTTGATAATCAGTGTTACGCAGATGGTTCAGGAAGCGGGTCAGCGGCAGGATGCCGTGCCCCGGCAACAGATGTTCGCGGCCATGACCGTAGTCGGAAAAATGAATGTTACGGATTCTCCCGGACTCGTAAAACAGAAAGAAGTCGTTGATAAAATTGGCCTTGCCCGATCCCATGTGAGTACAGTCAAAAGTCATGAAGAGATTGTGTTCACGGATGAAATCGATCATCTGCGTTGTATTCGAGAGAATATGGGGATTGATCTTCATCTTGCCGACCCATGGCATGTTTTCCATGGTTATGGTCACCTTGCCGTTCATTCCCAGCTCTTTCTGGAAATCGCGCACGCTGTACAGCCAGCGCAGAAATCCGATCTCAAACCCCATCCATGAGGGGGGGTGAAAATTCACCAGCGGTATATCGCAGGCGGCCGCCAGTTCGATGCTCATTTTCAGCGACTCCATCGGCCCTCCCCAGCCGTCCAGCGGCATGAACGGGGAATGGATGGAATGAATGGTTGCTATCTCCTGCAGCGATTTGATTAATTTGACCGCGTTTACACGCTGAAAATCCTGGTTTATGATCAGCTCGACACCATCGAAGCCCGCTTCCGCTGACAGCTCGAAAACCCTCCGGAGTGGCAGGGTAAACAGACTTCCGGTGGAAAGGGAGATGATCATGACAACCTATTCCCCCATCCAGGAGAAAATGCTGCCGACCTGCCGCTGTATGAAACCGACCGACTCCAGCGCGCCTTTTAACGCGTTGAGCTGGGACTCGTCAAGCTCTGCCGGGTTAATGTACGTGGACTGATTATTAAATGTGCCTATACTGAAGCTCTTTTCGCGGAGCAGCAGAAATTCGTGCAGGGTATGCCATGTTGCCAGAATTCTTTCCGTCAAATCCACATCCAGCTTGTTGCTGATCAGCAGTTCACGAACCCTTTGGGTCGAGCCGCTGGAAGTAGCTTTTTTTATCAGCGTTAGCACCGAGATCGCCGAGGACAGCGGCAGCAATCCATGATCCAGGAGGCAGAAAAGACCTGCATCCGGTTTCCTCCGTTCCAGTTTCAGCCCCCCCATCAGGCTGAGACCGTTTGAAAGCGCAATCATCCTGGAAACCAGGTTACTCAGCGCGGGACGGCTTGCCTGCAGAAGTGGAATACTGATTTCCTTCAGTTTTTGACCAAGCTCTTCGTCGGGCGTCAAAACGTGCTGGTCCGCGAGTCGCAACAGGTTGATCACATCGGTATCTTCCAGCTTTTGCAGGCCGTCCAGGCAGCGTTGTTTCCACTGTGCCAGGCTTCCCCGCCAGACCGGATTGCGCGGAGTGACTACCGGGTCAATGCGCAGCCCGATCTCTTCGAATCCGGAATGCAGGATATGACTGAAGAGATTGAGTGTCTCGATTCCGGACGCGTCCGTGTCTCCATGGACCAGCATCAGCTGCAACGGACAGAACGGCGTGAATTCGGAACGGCCGGCCGGGCCCAGCGCCAGCAGGGCTATTTTGGGCATGCGCTCCGCAAACAGTCCCAGCTGATCCATCGCATACTTAATCAGCGTGGAGCTGATCCTGTTCAGGCAGGCCATGCTCATCTGGTAAAAGGCGGGAGCTGCCTGAAAAAGTTCCATATGACGATACAGCTCCGTGTAAAAGAGGTTTGTCAGTTCCTTGAGCCGGCTCGGCTGGGTTGCAGTGGAAATCTCATTCAATAACCCGTCAAGCCGGTTTGTCAGCGTATCATGTTCCCCGGTCAGTTTATCCAGAGTGGAGGAAGCCTTGGAAAAAAGCTCTTCCGCTGTACCGAAATTGCCGGAAGCGACCTGTTCCAGCAGCACCTGGCGGTAAGTAGTCGCAAAATCCCTGGCCGCGCGCCATGCGGTTATGTCATTCCCCTTTGCGGAAACCAGAAAGGTCATTATTCCTCCGGGCAATCATGGACGTTGATGCGTAAGAATTTACATATACTTTCGGACGGGGGGGGTGTCATAAGCGAGACCAGGATCATCGTGATCAATACCAGCGGAGCGCCGATAAATGCCGACGATGTCATCGGAAAAAGAGTGGATAACAATGGTAGCGCATCACCGGCTATTACCGATGAAAATGTTATCACCACCCCCAGCAACATCCCGCTGATGACTCCGGCGGAATTTGCCCGGCACCACCAAATTCCGAGCAGGAACGCGGGAAAGATCGTGTTACCGGCCAGCGCAAAGGCAAATGCGGCTATTTCAGCGATCATCCCCCATGGCTTCAGAGTCAGAACCATCACTATAACCGCCAGAATCAGGAAAAAACCCTTGGCCGCGAAAACCTTGTCCGCTTCGGACGCATTGGGACGGATCAGGCGCGGATAGATGTCGTAGGAGAACGATGCCGATCCGGTTATCATTAATCCTGCGGTGGTGGAAAAAGCAGCGCTGATCCCGCCCGCCGCCAAGAGGCCGATCACCCACGGCGGAAGCCCTCCCAGGCTGGCAGCTGTCAACACAACCATATCGGCTGCATTAGCGTCAGCGGCGTTGAAAGGCAAGCCTGCCCGAGCTTCAAAAAGACGGGCCAGCACGCCGAAAACCGGCGCGGACCAGTAGATCAGTGAAATGAATGCCAGGCCCCATACAACGCCCCAACGTGCGTCGCGGATGCCGGGCACCATGTAGAAACGGGACAGCACATGCGGCAGGCCCGCCGTTCCGAACATCAAAGTAAAGCAGAGCGCCAGCCATTGGAACGGAGAAGCGCCGGAGAAGGGATCCGACCAACAAAAGCCGAACTGTTGCTGCAGATCGCTGATGGCGGCGCCGTAACCGAATTGGGGCAGGATCCAGAAGTAGCCCAGCTTGCGGGTCAGCAGCATCAGGGGCAGGATGAAAGTAGTGATCAGCACGAAGTACTGCAGCTTCTGGTTGCGGGCGACTCCCAGTGTTCCGGATATAACTACAAACGACGCCAGCAGCGAGGCGCCCACCAATACGGCCGGTGTGTAGTCTATGCCGAACAGCCAGGAGACCAGCAGAGCAATGCCGCGAAACTGGGCCACGCTGTAGATGATGGTTATAACAATCGATATCAGGGCCGCCAGGGTGCGCGCCGTTTCTGATTCGTAGCGGAATCCCACGAAATCAGGAGTGGTGAATTTGCCGAAGCGCCTGATCTGGGTAGCCATCAACACCAGCAACAGTACATACCCCCCGGTCCAACCAACGACAAAAGCCATTGCAAAATAGCCCTTGGCATAGAACATGCCGGCCAGTCCCAGGAAGCTGGCAGCGCTCATCCAATTGCTGGCGATCGATGCTCCGATTCCGACCCGTCCGGTATAGCCACCGCTGAAGCCGTACTCCGTGGTCTGCCTTTTACTGGTGCGAAATCCGGAGACAAGAAAAAGGACAAACATGCCGGCCACGATGGCAAGCGGCAACAGCTGTACGGTATTGTTCGCCATTTATTCCTTCTCCCCACTGAGCGGCCGCACCCGGAAACGCAGGGTGCCCTCCAGGTTGTTTGAGGTATGGCGGTCCATCCAGAGGTTGAACAGCACGCACAGCACGATGAACCAAAGCGGAAGAAACTGGCCGGTAAGCCAGAAATGCACCGGCAGGTTGAAGACGGTCAGTTCATTCAGCAGCAGTTCGGAATAGTTGCGTTCCAATAAATAGATATAGATCTGAAGCCCGACGATAGCCGTCAGCCAGCTGATCAGGATCAGCTTGATTACGCGGGTTTCGGACTTCATGGTAGCTCCGCACGGCCTGAAAAAACTGAGGTTTTTTCTCGTTGATGTCTCGTCCATGACTTTTCCCCCGGCGGTTTCCCGCTACTTGCCATCAGTGGTTTGCTAAATGTCGCCCGTGGACCGTTTCCTGTAATGAACGTAATAGATCTGTTTGCCCTCGTCCAGAAAGCGTCGCATATATTTCGATACCGGATATCCAGTCAGCATATGACGGTAACTTTCGGGCGACAGCATGTTGTCGAAACCGGGTTGTTCGAGCATGAATCCGGCCACATCCAGGCCGTAGTCATCAAAGTCGGTTGCAAAATAAAAATCGGCGCCGGGCTTCAAAAAACCGGACAGATAGGCGACAAAACCGGTGTTGACCAGGCGTCGCTTTCTGTGACGCAGCTTGGGCCAGGGGTCCGGGCAGTTGATGATCACAGTCTGTAATGAGCCGGGCAGAATGCAGGTTTCCATGAAACTCCTGGCTTCGACCCGCAGCACCCGGACGTTGGGCAGGCCAGACTTGTCGATCCGCTTGCAGGTCTTGATACAGCCCTTGTTATAGAAATCCAGAGCGATGAAATTCAGTTCCGGGTGCATTTCGGCCATCTGGACCACGAAATCGCCGACTCCGCAGCCAATTTCCAGCGCCAGCGGGCTGTCGTTTCCGAAAATAACGTCCCACTTTGGTGGTGGATCGTTGTCCTGCCAGTTAAGGAAGGATGGTGAGGTGTTAGGAATCAGCATGATCCGTCCTTGGGTTGAAATTTTTCGATTATAACATAGGTTGTGTAGCGGGGGGAGTGATTTTTAGCGATATGGAAGCGGATGGAAGCAGTTAAAATAAAACAGTTGACAGACAGGTTATTAATCTATAGGAATGGTAGACATGATCTCGAAAAAAACCAAATATGCGTTAAAAGCGCTGATGTATCTGGCAAGCCAGTCACCGGACGAACCGGTTCTGATTTCGGAACTGGCCCGGGAAGAGAAAATTCCGCGGAAATTTCTCGAAGCAATTCTGCTGACGCTAAAGAACGCGGGAATTCTTCACAGCAAGGTTGGCAAGGGGGGCGGCTATTCCCTTGCCAGGGAACCGCGCAACATTACGATCGGCAGCATTGTCAAGGTGCTGGAGGGCGGGTACGCCCCGGTTCAATGCCTTAACGAGTCTGCCGCACAGGGATGTGACGAGTGCGGAGACCCTTCCAGTTGCGGTATCCGCCTGGTGATGTCCGACGTTTTGCAGGCTCTAAGCACGGTTCTGGAGACATCAACACTGGCCGACATGATCGAACGTTCAAAAAATGCCGAGCGGGCCAAGTCAAAAATAGTTGACTTCAGCATCTAGTATTTTAACGGGCGATATATCTACTAAATCCATGGATTTAACAGCGAGAGGAGATCACCAATGAGCAAAATTTATCTGGACAACTCCCAGTCAATCGGCAACACACCCCTGATCAGGCTCAACCGGGTCACCGACGGCGCCAAGGCAACCGTTCTGGCCAAAATCGAGGGGCGCAACCCGGCCTATTCGGTCAAATGCCGCATCGGCGCCAACATGATCTGGGATGCCGAGAAACGCGGTGTTCTCAAGCCGGGAGTGGAAATCATCGAGCCAACCAGCGGCAACACCGGCATAGCCCTGGCATATGTGGCCGCGGCCCGCGGTTATTCCCTGACCCTGACCATGCCGGAGACCATGAGCATCGAGCGCCGCCGGGTCCTGGCCGCTCTGGGCGCCAACCTGATCCTGACCCCCGGTTCCGAGGGGATGAAGGGCGCCATCAACAGGGCCGAGGAGATGGCTGCCGCTGAACCGCTGAAGTACTTTCTGCCGCAGCAGTTCAAGAATCCGGCCAATCCCGAGATTCATGAAAAGACCACCGGGCCGGAAATCTGGAATGACACCGATGGCGGCGTGGATGTAGTCGTGGCGGGTGTGGGCACCGGCGGAACCATCACCGGCATCTCGCGTTACCTCAAAAACACCATGGGGAAAAAAATTATAGCAGTGGCGGTCGAACCGAAGGAGAGTCCGGTGATCAGCCAGCACCTGGCCGGTCTGCCGCTCCAGCCCGCTCCCCACAAGATCCAGGGCATCGGCGCCGGATTCATTCCCGACACCCTGGACCTGAGCATGATTGACCGGGTCGAGCAGGTGGAGAGCAATGAAGCCATCGAGTTCGCCAAGCGTCTGGCCAAGGAAGAGGGACTATTGGTCGGCATTTCCTGCGGAGCCGCGGCTGCCGCAGCGGTACGGTTGGCCATGCTGGATGAATTCGCCGGCAAGACGATCGTGGTCATCCTTCCCGACGGCGCCGAAAGGTATCTTTCAACCGCGCTCTTCGAGGGCATCTGATGACTACCCGGATATCCGAATACCGCCTGGACGGCATCTATCGCCAACGGCAGGATGGTTTCTTCATGCAGCGGGTAAAGCTGGCGGCCGGAGTGATTTCGGCCGGACAGACCCGCGCAGTCGCGCTCGCCGCGACACGTTTCGGCCAGGGCGCCATCCACCTGACCAGCCGTGGCAGCATGGAGATTCACTGGCTGAAAGAGGCCGACCTGCCCGAACTCAAGAACTTTCTGGCCACGGTCGGGTTGACATCCCGGGGCGCCTGCGGCGGAGCGGTGCGCGGCGTGACCTGCTCCAGCCAGGGCGCGGCCGGTTTTCCGGCGCTGGAGAGCATGGCGCGCCGCCTGCACCGGCACTTTACCGCCAACCCGCGCTTCGAGCGTCTTCCGAAGAAATTCAAGATCGGAATCGAGGCCGATACCGTCAGCCGGCGGCACCTGATACAGGATGTTGGACTGGTGCTGGCCGCCAGTGAGCCCTCCGCCACAAGCTACGACCTCTATCTGGCCGGCGGCCTGGGACGCGAACCGCAACCGGGCTTCCTGTTTGAAGCCGGTGTCGTTGAAAACCGCATTATCCCGCTGATTGAAGCGATTGCGCGGGTCTACGCGGCACATACACCGGCCGGCAAACGCCTCAAGCATCTGATCCGTGAGATCGGCGAGCACGAATTCCGCCGCCTGGTGGCCCTGGAACCCACCGCCACGGAAGAACTGCCGCAGGTGACCGGACTGCCCGAGCATCTTGTACGCTGTTCAGAAACAACACGCATAGTTGCCCAGGTTCCGGCCGGGGAACTGACCGGTGAACAGCTGACCCGGCTGGCCGGCTTCGCCGACAGGTTCGGCGGAGGCGTACTGATGGTCACCGTTGACCAGGACATCGCCTTCCATGTTTCAACGGCTGTTGATCCGGCGGAAGCGGAGAGCACGCTGAAACTGGCCGGTTTCGGCGAAGCACGGGTAACATTCCGGGTCTGCCCCGGCAGTCACCAGTGCCTGGTGGGGTTGACGCCAACCAGGGACGTGGCCGCAACAGTGATCAACGTGATGGGACCACTGGCACGCAGCCTGCGCTGGGCGATCTCCGGCTGCCCCAACTCCTGCACCCAGCCGCAGCTGGCCGATTTTGGCATAGTCAGCTCCAGCTTGGTGAAGGACGACCAGGGGCGACGCACCCCATGTTTCGACCTGTACCGCCTGGGCAACAAGGGACTGGGGAGTATCGTGGATCATTCTCTTACACTGGACGAGTTGTGTGACAGGGTGCGAGAGATCGGCTGATCTCCCGGAGTCTTTTATTAGACTATTTATCTATATAGCTTATAGATTTTATATTATTAAAATTTCAAGCAAACCAGCCGAATCGGACAGAGCCATGATCTATCAGATTGATACGGACAAACTGAACCATCTGCGTGAAACGCCCTGTGATTTCACCAACCCTTTCGACCTGCGACGGGAGGGAAAGGTTTTTCTGATCGGCGGCAACCTGCCTCTCTTCAGCACCCTGGAAACCATGTATGAGAGCTATTGCCAGGAGTCCAGCGAACTGTTCCATATCACCTTCGGTGATGCCGAGCAGTTCGAGCGGAACATCGAAATGGTCCGTCAGATCAAGCGCAATTTTTCGATCAGGCTGATGGGACTCATCGCTTATCCGTTGTCACAGGCACGGATCGAACGGGTCTATCTGGCAGGCCTGGATATTCTGGAAATAGAGGAAGACCACCCCGGCAGTCATGACGATAGCGGCAACGGGAACCGCGCGTTTGAGCCAGCTTCGGCGACCGGCATCTTCCCGCGCTGGTCGGTGGTTTATTCAATGGCCACCACACATACGACCACACAAGAAGTGCATGACAGAATAAGTCTCTCGCTTGCAAGCGGAGTGATACCGCTTTTGAGAACTGGCGGGAGCGGTGGTTTGTGGAATCCTGAAGATACAAAAGATGCCTTCGCCTTCCTGGCCGCCGAATGGCGCCGGCATCGGGTACCGCTGAAGCCGATATTACCGCTATTGCGGCTGGTGACCCCGTTCGTATTTGCCGAACCGGCCGGTTTTTTGCGCAACGCAATTGACAAGCTGCAGGACCGGCGCATCCTGGCCTCCTCCGACCTGCGCCGCCATCTTCGCACCAGCGACGCCGAAGCATCGTTCGAATCAGCGGGGTTGTAAATGGAACAACTGTCTATCGACAAGCCGCTCAAGATTGACGCACGCCCGCTCTGGCTGATCGTAGCGGACCGTACCGTGCGTTATCAGCTGCTGGCCACCCTGCTGCTGCTGGCAGTGGTGGCCTTCAACCTGACACCACCGGCGGGGCTCACCCCGGCCGGCTACCATTCGCTGGTGCTGTTTGCAGTCACAATCATACTGTGGGTATCGGGTCTGCTGCCGATCGCGGTAACCGCGCTGCTGGCAATGGTGATGCTGCCGCTGGCCGGCATCCTGCCTGCCAAACAGACCTATGCGCTCTTTGGCAACGAAGCCGTGTTCTTCATCCTGGGCGCGTTCATCCTGGCGGCCGCCATGACCGGCACCGGCCTATCGGCGCGCCTGGCCCGCTCCATGCTGTCACGCTTCGGCAGAACACCGCGCAGACTGGCGCTGACGGTCTACCTGCTGGCGGCCGGGCTTTCCTTCTGCATGAGCGAGCACGCGGTGGCGGCCATGCTCTTTCCGGTGGTGGTCGAAATCAGCAACAGCCTGGGGCTCAAAGCCGGCAAAAGCACATTTTCTCGGCTGCTGTTCATGTCGATCGCCTGGGGCTGCATCATAGGCGGCATCGCCACCTTCCTGGGCGGAGCCAGGGCTCCGCTGGCGGTGCAATTGATGCAGGAGAACAGCGGAGCGGGATTCACGTTTGCGGAATGGACCCTGGCCGCTTCCACCATTGTCGTACCGCTGCTGCTGACCGGGTACCTGCTGCTGGAACGCTTCTTCCCGATCGACATAGCCGATGTGGACAAGGGACTGCGCCAGCTCAACCGGAAACGGCTGGAGATCGGCAAACCCGGGGCCAACGAGATCATAACCGCGATCGTGATGATCCTGACCATCGCCGCCTGGATGTTCTTGGGCAGACAGTTGGGGCTGGCGAGTATCGCGCTGCTGGCCACGGCGGTTCTGTTCGCCTTCAGGGTCGTTTCCTGGGAAAAAATCGAGGAATACGTCAACTGGGGCATCATCCTGATGTACGGCGGCTCGATCGCCCTGGCAAGCGCGCTGGAAAAGAGCGGCGCGGCGCTCTGGATCGTCAACCGGGGCCTGGGTGCGGTTTCCCCGGAACCTTTCGTGGTGATTGCGGTGATTTCGCTGGTCGCGATCATCTTGACCGAGTGCATCAGCCACGCGGCGGTGGTCGCAATCCTGATGCCGATCGGGCTCGGGCTGGCACAGGGGCTGGCCATCGACCCGAAGATCATGACCCTGGCGATCGCGTTGCCGGCCGGACTGGCCTACTGCCTGCCGATGGGGACTCCGGCCACGGCGATCGTCTACGGCTCGGGGCACCTGGGCAGCCGTGAGATAATCATTCCGGGAGCGCTGATCATGCTGTTCTCATGGCTGCTGTTCCTGGGGTCGATCTATTTTGTCTGGCCGTTGATCGGCCTAAGCCTGTAACGAGTTTTCATCCAAGGAGAAATACAGATGTCAACAGAACTTCCGGAAATACCGGCAAACACCAATCCCGCCGAGATCCTGCGCATCGGCACATCTGCCGCTAACGGCCCAGTCTCCCTGGCCTGCTCCTTCTCGCTTGAGGATGTGGCCATCATCGACATCGCCCAAAAGGCCGGTCTGGAAATCGGCGTTTTTGCGATCGACACCGGCCG
>MGZK01000055.1:11311-36171 GCA_001802125.1 Geobacteraceae bacterium GWC2_55_20 | reverse complement strand
CCGCACCGGCGTACGCCGTCTGGTGGTTTCCTACCGGGAATTTCACGGTCTGGCCCTGAAAATGGCCAGCCTTCTGGCGCAAAGAGGTGTCGAGGCCGGGGACCGGGTGCTGATCTGGGGACCAAACTCCTCCTGGTGGGCGATAGCCTATTGGGGCATCATCATCCGCGGTGCAATCGCGGTGCCGGTGGACTTCATGTCCGATCAGGCGCGCGCCGATTCGATCCGCAACCTGACAAGGGCTAAAACAGTTTTGCAGAGCCGCTTCAAACCGGAGCGGATGACCGTAGCCGATTCGATACTGCTGGAAGACCTTCAGTACCTTTTGGAAGACGTTCAGCCGGCAAGCGGACCTGCCCCGGCAGCACCGGAAGATACGGCACAGCTGATCTACACCTCCGGCACCACCGGAAATCCCAAAGGGGTCATCCTGACCCACCGGAACCTGATCGCCAACCTGACCCAGATCAACCGGGCGGTGCCGATCATCACACCCGGGTTCAATTTCCTCTCGCTGCTGCCCCTGTCCCACATGTTCGAACAGATGGGCGGATTTTTTACTCCGCTCTACCGTGGCGCGGCCATAGTGTATCCGCGCACACTGAAGCCATCCGCGATCATGGAGGCACTGGGCGAGGAGGACATCTACATCATCATGTCCGTTCCGCGCCTGATGCAACTGCTCAAAACCACCATCGAGCGGGAACTTGATGAAAAGCATCTCTCCGGTCTGTTCCGGTGGATGACGCGGTTCGCGGCAAGGCTCCCGAAAGAGATGCGCCGGAGCCTGTTTTTACCGGTACAGAGAAAGTTCGGCCCAAATTTCACCGCCTTCGTTTCGGGCGGCGCCCCGCTGGATCAGGAGGTTTTCAACTTCTGGAGCAGCATGGGATTCACGGTCCTGGAGGGGTATGGACTCACCGAAACCTCGCCCGTGCTCTGCGTCAACACCATCGACCGGCAGGTGGCCGGTTCGGTCGGCCCGCCCATGCCGGGGGTCCAGCTGAAGATTGAAAATAAAGAGATTCTGGTACGAGGGGACAACGTTTTTCCCGGCTACTATGAGAACGAGCAGGCCAGTCGCGACGCCTTCACCAGTGAGGGCTGGTTCCGCACCGGCGACCTGGGAGAGCTGGACAGCGACGGCTGGCTGGCCATCAAGGGGCGCGAGAAAGATCTGATCGTGACCGGTTCGGGGATCAACGTCTATCCCGACGAGCTGGAAGCGGTGCTGAACAGGGTCGCCGGGGTAAAGGAATCGTGCGTGATCGGCCTCGACAAGGGCGGAGGGGAAGAGGTGCATGCCGTGCTGATCCTGGATGGAAGCGGCAAGGCTCCCGATGAGATCATCAGCCAGGCAAACAGCAGCCTGGATGCGCTGCACCGGATTACCGGCTTCACACTCTGGAACGAGCCGGAATTTCCCAAGACCACAACGCTCAAGATCAAGAAGTTCACGGTCAAGGAGGAGCTGAAAAAGGGACCGGCCGCAGACGACAGCAGCGTCAACCGGGACAGCCTGCTCAACCTGATCGCCAGGGTGACCGGCGTCAGCGCCGCCGGGATTCGCGAGGAATCCCTGCTGGTAACCGATCTGGGCCTTACCTCCATCGACCGCCTGGAACTGGTCAGCTTCCTGGAGCAGGAATACCGCCTGGACATCGACGACTCGCAGATCGGGCCGCAGACGAAAGTCTCGGACCTGCGCCAGATCATCACGAAACGGGAAAAGCTGACCCGGCACGACCATTTCCGCTTCTGGACCAACAACAACTTCTTCAGCGGGGTGCGCCGGGCCTGGGATACCGTATTTCACACCCCGCTGTTTCGCCGTTTCGCCACACTCGAGCTGCATGGAACCGGCAATCTGGAGAAGCTGGCCGGTCCGGTCATTTTCGTGGCCAATCACTTAAGTTACCTGGACCAGCCCGCCGTCATGTTTGCGCTCCCTCCAGAGATCCGCTACAGAACCGCCAGCGCGGCCTGGGAAGAGTTCTTCTTCAATGACTACCATGGGCTGGAGCGGATCTTGAGACGCTTGAGCTATGAGTACGCCAGTGTACTGTTCAACCTTTTCCCCCTGCCCCAGTCGCAGGGATTCGGAGGTTCGCTCAAATTCATGGGCAGGCTGACCGATGCCGGCGTCAACATCCTGATCTTCCCGGAAGGAGGACACGCCAGGGACGGCAAAATGCAGCCCTTCCAGCTGGGACTGGGCATCATGGTCAAGGAGCTGGGAATTCCGGTGGTACCGATCAGGATCGGCGGAACCGATCAGGTTCTTCCCCACGAAGCGAGCTTTCCCAAGCAGGGCAAGGTAACGGTAACCTTCGGAGAACCATTGCGGTTTCGCTTCGAAGAACCGGCCGAGATCGTTGAACAGACACGCCTGGCGGTGGAGAGGCTATAAGCCGTTGGATTACTGACTTTAACCAAAAAAGGAGAATGAAATCATGTTGATCAAGCGAATCTGTTTAGTGCTGATTGCACTGTTGGTATGCGGAGTGGCGTTCGCAGCCGAAAAATCCAATTTGAAGATCGGTGTCGCCCAAAAAGGCGCAAAAGTGACAATCGATCAGGTTATCAAGGAAGGCAAGGCGCTGGTGAGCGTTGTCGATTCTCGGAAAAAGCCGATTTTCGGGTTGAAGGCCGTTGATTTTTCCGCGACTCAATACGGCCGGAAGGGGGTAGTCACCTCGGTGCAGCCTTTCTCCGAAAACCAGGACGTTCCCCGGCATATTGTCCTGATTTTGGACAATTCGTTCTCGATGGAAGAACGCAAGGCAATCAAGTCACTTCTTACAGGAGTAGACGAGCTGTTGAAAACCGTCCGACCGGCCGACGATGTGCAGATTGTTGTCTTCGACAACAAAAAAACTGTCAATTTAGGGGGGCGTGAACTGCATTTGCAGACATTCAAATCGAACCAGCCGGCTGAACTCAGGGAGTTTACGGCAAAGGCTTACGGAGAAGGTATTACATCGAAGACCTTTCTTTACGAGGGGATGTTTGCCGGGCTTGAGCTCTTGAAAAAAATGCCGGCCACTGAACCAAGATTCATGGTGGTCTTTTCCGACGGGGAAGACCTGAACAGCGCATTCAAGAGCGAGGTTGTCTCCAAGTCGGCTCAAGAGGTCAAAGGCTTCTATGCCTATGCTATCGATTACATGAAGAACACATCTACAGACAAGTTCATGACCAAGTTTACCCTCCAGAACCGCGGGCAGATCTGGAAGGCAACGTCCGATTCGAAACTAGTTTCAATATTCCAGAGTGTTGCCTCAAAAATGCTCTATTATTACGTAGTCAATTATCAGTTCCCCATTACCGGCACATTGTCTGTTACTCCAACAAGCCTGACCATCGATGAAGTCAAGATCATGGGTTCCACTTCACCCTCAACC
This sequence comes from Geobacteraceae bacterium GWC2_55_20, assembly GCA_001802125.1. GTDB lineage: Bacteria > Desulfobacterota > Desulfuromonadia > Geobacterales > Pseudopelobacteraceae > JACRCG01. Next base: position 32,767 of record MGZK01000055.1, on the reverse strand, counting down.
AGGATTAATGAGACAACGATGACGCTGCGTCCGGTAGTCGATTCGGCTTACGGGATTGCACGTTGGAAAGCGGTTGTCAGCAATACCAAGGAAAACGTTGCCGAACTGGCTGGCGAAGGTGCACCTGCAGCTGAACTTGGAATCACTCTGCCGACTAATGATCTGCCGACACTTGCCGCAAACGGCAACCTTGCAGTGAGGATGGAGCTGGAAGATAGTATTGGACAGAAACTGACATTGACCGCCGCACCGGTCAATGTCAAGTATGTTCAGACACGGGCCAGCCTGACCGTGGCTCCAGCCAGGTTGATGATCGAAGAAGTCAAAACCATTGATTATTCACCAATGCTTGCCCACATCTATTTTGCCAAAGGTGCCGGCGAAATTCTACCCCGATACGTGCGTTTCATCAGTCCGGGCGAAACTGCAGGCTTCGAAGAACATAAGTTCACCGGTACACTCGAAAAATACTATCAGGATCTGAATATCATCGGCAAACGCCTGACCGACAAACCCGAATCGAAGATCACGCTGATCGGTTGCAATGACAACACCGGCAATGAGAAGGGGAATAAGAAGCTTTCCACCATACGTGCAGAAGCGGTAAGGGATTACCTGAAAACGATCTGGAGCATTGCTCCCGAGCGGATGACGATAGAGGCGCGCAACCTGCCGGCAAAGCCGAGTTCTATTAAGCTCAAGGAAGGACAGGCGGAGAACCGCAGGGTTGAGATTGTATCTTCGGACCCGGCGATCCTTGCTCCGATTCGTAGTACCTATCTTTCCACCAAGATCGATGAGTCTACACTTACGCTGCGGACAGACATAGTTGCACCGTACGGCATTGCGAGTTGGAATATAACCGTTTCCAATGTTTCGGGAACCCTGGCCGGTCTGGCCGGCAAGAGTACACCAGCCAAGGAGATCCGTATCCCGTTGATATACAAAGACCTAAAGGCCCTGGCCTCTGGTGGCGATATCACGGTGAAGGTGGAGTTAAAGGGCATCAAGGGGCAAAGCATGGTGCTTACTTCTGATCCGGTAAAAATCGATTTCATCTCGACCAGTCAGTTGCTCGCACAAAAAAAGAATCTGCGGGTTCAGGAAAAATACGCTCTGGTTCTGTTCGATTTCGACAAGGAAACGATTGACATCCCTAATCAGAATATTGTCAACACGATCGTGACCCGCATCAAGACACTGCCCCAGGCTACTGTCGAGATCGTCGGCCACACCGACACCATCGGTACGGAACAGTACAATCAAAAACTCTCCGAGCGCAGGGCTCTGGCTGTAAACAAGCTGCTGTCGGCCGGCTTTGGCGATGCCCTTGGTGATCGTATCCGTTATTCGGGGGTCGGTCCTGACAGTCCGCTGTTCGACAACCTGTCTCCGGAAGCTCGTAATTTTAACCGTACAGTCACCATTACGCTGGAATATCTGAGCGCTGAGTAGCAGAAAACTATGGTTGCGCAGTTGTCACTCAAGGCCCGAAACGAAAGGAATCCTGATATGTTAAGCAGAGTAAAGACCCTGGAAGGTTACACCCTGGAAAGCCTGAACGGTAAAATAGGCAAGGTCAAAGAATTCTACTTCGATGACCGGCACTGGAAGATTCGCTATCTGGTCGCGGATACGGGAGACTGGCTTACGGAGAGACAGGTGTTGATCTCTCCATATGCGCTGGTCAACGTGAAGATGGAGGAACAGCTCATCGCCGTCAATCTGACCAAAAAACAGATTGAGGACAGTCCCCCCCTGGGCAGTGACAAGCCCGTTTCGCTTCAATTCGAAGTGGATTATTACGGACATTACGGCTGGCCGACATATTGGGACAGCACCTATATCTGGGGTTTTACTCCTTATATTGTGCCTGACACTGTAGCAGAGACAGAACCAGGCCGGGACGAGAAAGCCTGGGATCCACATTTGCGGAGCAGTAATGAAGTGAACGGCTATCACATCCAGGCCGCAGACGGGGAGATCGGTCACGTCGAGGACTTTATCATCGATGACGAAACCTGGGCGATTCGTTACATGGTTATCGATACACGAAACTGGTGGCCCGGTAGAAAGGTTCTGATTCCTCCGCAATGGATCGAGCGCGTCAGCTGGAGCGAGGCGAAAGTATTCGTCAATCTCCCCCTTGAGGCCATCAAGCAGTCACCGGAATACGATGAGGAGTCTCTTTTGACGCGGGATTACGAGAACATGCTGCATGATCACTACAATCGCCAGGGATACTGGGTCAATGAACCGGCTGACAATCCGCGTTTATGAGTCAACTGTAGATCTAAAGGAATCAGGTGAAAAATGGAGCCTACAAACAGCACCACGGAAGACAAATCCGAAGTGTCAACCAGTGGTGAGTCTGCAACGCCTCCGGGAGATCACCCTTCCAGATTCAGAGTTCTCATGAAATACCGCGTTATCTGGCTGATCCTGGCACTGCTTATCGCCGTTGCAGGCACATTCGGGTATCACTGGCTGTTTGGCAAACCCAAGGTACTTTACACCTCTGCCGAAGTCGTTCGCGGCGACATTGAAAGCACCGTTGTTGCGGCCGGCATCGTGCAGCCCATCAAGTATGTCGATGTCGGCGCCCAAACCTCCGGCAACCTTAAATCGCTCAAGTTCAAGCGGGGCGACCAGGTTGAAAAGGGCCAGTTACTGGCGGAAATCGACCCGGTTCTGGCGGACTCGGCTCTTACTGCATCCAACGCGACCCTGGAGAATATGGTCGCACAGCGCTCCGTTAAAGAGGCGCAACTTGTACTGGCCAGGGTGCAGCGCACCCGCAACGAGAAACTCTTCGCACAGGGTAACGGATCTGTCTCTACCAGTGACCGTGACATCACCAGGGCCGATTTCGACGTCGCTCTTGCCGAAGTAGCTTCGCTTGCGGCCCAGATAAAGCAGGCCACGGCAGCGGTAGACACCGCCAAGGCCAATCTGGGTTATACCAAAATCATGGCGCCGATGTCCGGTGAAGTCGTTTCCATAACCCTTCTGGAAGGACAGACACTCAACGCCAACCAATCGGCGCCGAATATCCTGCGGATTGCCGACATCAGCACGGTGACAGTCTGGGCGCAGGTCTCGGAAGCAGACATAGTCCGCGTCAAACCGGGCCAGAAAGTCTATTTCACGATACTTGGCGAACCCCGGCGCTGGAACGGTGCGGTCAGGCAGATTCTCCCGACTCCGGAACTCATAAACAACGTGGTCTTCTACGATGTGCTGTTTGATATTCCGAATCCGGAACGTGTATTGAAGATTCAAATGACGGCTCAGGTCTTTATCGTATTGGCCCAGGCAAAGGGAGTTTTGCTGATTCCGGCAGCCGCCATCGGCAATGCGGCGGAAGGCGCTACAATCAAGGTGCGGGTGCTGAAAGACAATAACAGCATCGAGCAACGCACCATCAAAATCGGAATCAAGAGCGAAATTTCAGCCGAAGTAACGGGCGATCTCAAGGAAAAGGAACGGGTCGTGATCGGCGAAATCACAACCAAGGGCAAGTCCAAAAGCGCGTTGAGTTCTCGAAAGGGTCCGTGATGTCGCCACCATTGCTCGAAATGGATTCTGTCAGCCGGACCTATACAACGGGTGGCGAGCCGTTGACGGTGCTGACGGATGTGAGCCTGACGATCATGAGTGGCGAATTCGTTGCCATCATGGGCGCGTCCGGTTCGGGCAAGTCCACACTCATGAACATCATCGGCTGTCTCGACAAACCGACCAGCGGCGTCTATAAAATCCGCGGCGTCGAAGTAGCCTCTCTGGACGGAGATGCGTTGGCGGCACTGCGGCGTGACACCTTCGGCTTCATCTTCCAGCGCTACAATCTGATGTCAGATCTCAGCGCCGTGGAAAATGCCGAAGTACCGGCCGTGTATCGCGGCATGGCCAAATCCCGGCGGGAGGAGCACGCCAGTGAATTATTGCGGGAACTCGGGCTGAGTGACCGACTGCAACACCACCCCAGCCAGCTCTCCGGCGGTCAGCAACAGCGCGTCAGTATTGCCCGTGCTCTCATGAACGGCGGGCCGGTGATCCTGGCCGATGAACCGACAGGTGCGCTGGACAGCAAGGGTGGCAAAGAGGTCATGGCCATCCTGGAAAAGCTGAACGGTCAAGGACACACGATAATTCTGGTGACCCACGACAGCAACATCGCAGCTTACGCGCAGCGTATCGTGCACATTACGGATGGACGGATAACATCGGACGAGCAGCAGAAAGGCAAGGTTGACCACCAGGCGCAGGGTGTCAAAACGAACAAGGAGATCAAGCCGGGTGTGGCGGTCCTGGGCGAATCGCTGAAGATGGCGATGCGGTCTCTCTTGAACAACCGGATGAGAACCATGTTGACCATGCTCGGCATCATAATCGGCGTCGCTTCGGTGGTCGCATTGATGGCTATCGGCAACGGTGCGAAGCAGGATGTCCTTGAGCGTATCCAGGCCATGGGCACCGATCTGTTGACGATCAGGCGGGGACCGCCGAAGATGCACGCCTCGGGCGGGATTGTAACGACTTTCCTGCCGGAAGACATGACATTCATCGACAATCTGGCCGGTGTGGCCCTGGCGGTTCCTGAAACGGAGCTGTCCTCGCTTTTGCGCTTCGGCGATCAGGATTTGATGGTCACAGCGGTCGGAACCGGCGAAGATTTTCCGCAGGTGCATGACTGGCCGCCGCAGGCCGGGGTGTTCTTCTCGGCGGAACACGTCAAGCGCTATGCCCAGGTGGTAGTGCTCGGCCAGACCGTGGCAAAGAACCTGTTTCCGGTAGGCACTAAACCGCTGGGACAGTATGTGCTGATCGGCAACGCGCCTTTCCTGGTCATCGGCGTCCTGAGCAGCAAGGGTTTGAGCCCGCGGGGAGACGATATGGACAACTCCGCCTGGCTGCCCTACACAACGGCAGGTGCGCGCATCTTCGGACGCCGTTTTTTTAACAGTATTATTGTGAGAGTAAAGCCGGACGCTGATATGTCAGTGGTACAGGTCGGACTGCATGCGCTGTTGATCAAGCGCCATCACAAGGAAGACTTTAACATTCGGAATATGGCCGAAACCATTGCCACCGCCAATGAAACGCAGAACACCCTCACCTATCTGCTGGCAGCAATTGCCGTTATTTCTCTCGTTGTCGGCGGCATTGGCGTGATGAACATCATGCTGGTGTCAGTCACCGAAAGGACACGCGAAATCGGCATCCGCATGGCGATTGGCGCGCGCAGCTACGATGTGATGTTTCAGTTTCTTACCGAAGCCGTGATGGTCTGTTTCATCGGCGGCCTGGCGGGTATCATCGTCGGTGTCGGCGGGGGGGTAATAACCTCGGCTATTGCAGGGTGGCGCGTGATATTCACGATTGCGCCGATTATCATCGCCTTCATGTGCGCTTTTCTGACCGGCATCATTTTTGGTTATCTTCCGGCCAGAAAAGCCGCGCAACTCGACCCGATAGAGGCGCTGGCCCGGGATTAGGATTTTTGGAGACCCGTATGGCGAAAGTGAAATTCTTACTGACAATTGCTGCAACAACGCTGATAAGCGCCTGCAGTGTCGGCCCTGACTATGTCAAACCGACAGCAGATGTGCCGGCAGAATTCAAGGAGAGTGATCCCTGGAAAGTTGCACAGCCGCTGGACGATGTCGATCGTGGAGCCTGGTGGCGGATTTTTAATGACTCCCGGCTGAACGAATTGGAAGAACAGGTGGCGGTGTCGAATCAGAACCTGATAGCAGCCGAAGCAAACTTCCGTCAGGCCAAAATACTGGTGCGAGCGGCCCGTTCCGGCTATTTCCCGCAGGTGGACGCCGGCGCTTCGGTGACCCGCGCCCGCAGCGCCAGCAAGAGTTCGGCTGGTTCAGGCAACATTTCCACTAATTTCCTGCTCTCCGCCGAAGCCTCCTGGGAGCTTGATATCTGGGGAAGAGTCAGACGCAGTGTCGAGGCCAGCCTATCGGGCGCCCAGGCCAGCGCGGCAGATTTGGAATCACTCCGTCTGAGTGCCCAGGCGGAACTGGCCCTGAACTATTTCCAACTGCAAACAGTCGATGCTCAGAAGCAGATGTTCGAAGCAACGGTCTCTTCCTTTCAGCAACTCCTGGACCTGACTAAAAGCCGCTATGACGAGGGGGTTGTATCCCGGACGGATGTACTCATGGCGGAAACACAACTCAGGACAACCCAGGTGCAGGCCATGGACCTGGGCGTGCAACGGGCCCAGCTGGAGCATGCCATTGCCCTGCTGATCGGCAAATCACCGGCGCAGTTTTCCCTGCAGCCTGTCCCCAGGGACATCATTCCGCCACGGATCCCGTCCAGCCTGCCGTCCGAACTACTGGAGCGCAGGCCCGACATTGCGGCGGCCGAACGGCGCGTAGCAGAGGCCAATGCCAAAATAGGCATCGCCAAAGCGGCCTATTTCCCATCGATCACATTGAGTTCTACAGCCGGATTCGCTGCATCATCGTTTTCAAACTGGCTCACCTGGCCCAACCGGGTATGGTCACTCGGCACTGCCCTGGCGCAGACCGTTTTTGACGGTGGCCTGCGGAGCGCCCAGGTCGATGAGGCCCAGGCGGTTTATGATGCCACGGTGGCCACATACCGGGAGACGGTGCTGACAGGCTTTCAGGAGGTTGAAGACAATCTGGCGACGTTGCGCATACTGGAAGAAGAGACAATGATCCAGGATCAAGCGGTAAAGGCGTCACAACAGGCTTTTGAGATCACCGCCAATCAGTATCAGGTCGGAACAGTTGCCTATCTCAATGTTCTTGTCGCTCAAACGGCCGTTCTGGCAAACGAACGAACCGCCCTGGCGCTTGCAGGTCGAAGACTCACCGCCAGCGTTCTGCTGGTCAAGGCATTGGGAGGCGGGTGGAGGCAGGATAAACAAGGTGAAGTCAGTTATAATGGCATGACTGCAATCAAATGATTTAGATAACATACAAGGGAGAACACCATGCAGATTCAAATCAACACTGATCGAAATATAGACGGTCGCGAGGCGCTGGCCGCCCATATCAGCAGTGTAATAGAGCAGTCCCTGAGCCGCTTCAACGAGCACATCACTCGTGTGGAGGTTCACCTGAGCGATGAGAACAGTGACAAGAAAGTCGGAAAAGACGGGCTAAAATGCGTTATGGAAGCCCGTATCGAAGGGCGCAGGCCATTGGCTGCCACACACCAGGCAACAACCCTGGAACAGGCCTTCAGCGGCGCTGCAGACAAGTTAGCCAGATTGATCGAGAACACCATTGGACGGTCAGCAAATCAGCGAGGGCACAGGGCTGATCCGCCTCCATCAGGGCTGGATGTCCCAGAGGATGAGCAAGATGAGTGAGGTGTAACATACAAGTAGCGCGAGTGAGGCCATTGCAACGATGAGTTGGCTTGCGTCTGGTCTGATTCAACCGTTTATATTCATGTGGCGAGCCAGAGGATTCAACTAATGAATGCCGTACCGATCTCAATATCCTACCGCCGTTACGCCCTGGGGCTGCTTCTGGCGGTGAACCTGCTCAACTATATCGACCGGCAGGTGCTGTTTGCGGTGTTTCCGTTGATCAAGAGCGATCTGCGTCTCACCGATACGGCCTTGGGGTTTCTGGGGAGCGCCTTCATGCTCAGCTATCTGCTCTTCGCCCCGCTCTTCGGTTGGATGGGCGATCGTTGGAGCCGCACCAGGCTTGCTTCCGGTGGCCTGATCGTCTGGAGCCTGGCAACGGCACTGGCAGGTTTTGCCCCCGGTTACAGGACTCTGCTGGCCGCCCGCGCCACTGTTGGGATTGGCGAGGCAAGCTTCGGCACGGTGTCGCCCGGGCTGGTCTCCGACTTTTTTCCCAAGGAGCGCCGTGGCCGGATTCTGGCCTGGTTCTATGTCGCCATTCCGGTCGGCAGTGCGCTGGGGTATCTCCTGGGGGGATGGCTGGGACAGCTGTACGGCTGGCATACCGCTTTTCTGATGGTCGGTGTTCCGGGTTTGCTGCTGGCCATTCCGATTGCTCTGTTGCGCACCCCTCCCAGGGGCGGCGACGCAGTAGCTCCGCTTAAAAAAAGTGCTAAGGTTTCCTCAGGATATGCAGCCTTGTTCAAAAATCGCTCTTTTGTTTTCAATACCCTGGCCATGGCGGCAATGACTTTCGCCATCGGCGGACTGGCCCAGTGGATACCTTCTTTCCTGAACCGTGTCCATGCCCTTGACGTGGCCAGGGGAAATACGCTGTTCGGCGCAACCACTGTGCTGGCGGGGATTCTGGGCACCCTGGCCGGAGGCTGGCTCGGCGACCGCTGGCAGAAAAAAAGCGGCAAGGGCTATCTGCTGGTTTCCGGCTGGGGCTTTCTGATCGGCGCACCCTTTGCCGTCTGGGCCATTCTTGCCCCCGGCTTGACCGGTTGCATGAGCGCGATTTTTATCGCCGAGTTTTTTCTCTTTCTCAACACCGGGCCGCTCAACACCGTCATCATCAACGTAACCGGACCGGCTGTGCGTTCCATGGCTTTTGCGGTCAATATCTTCTTTATCCACGCCCTGGGAGACGCGGTTTCTCCCTCGATCCTGGGCTGGCTGTCCGACCGCTGGGACCTGCGCAGCGCCCTGCTGATCACCCCCGGCGCCATGGCGCTGGCCGGGCTGCTCTGTTTTATCTGCGGCAGGTACGTGGTGCAGGATATGGCACAGGTCGAGGAATGATCATTCCACAACACCAAAGGAGTCCCGTCATGAAATTTGTTTATCTGATCGTCGTATCCCTCAGCCTGTTCCTGCTCTGTTCATGCGCTATTTTCGGCACCAGGGAACCTGACCCGGCTCCGGCTGCACATGTCCCCAAACCTCTGTCCATGCCGGTCGGAAAGAACTGGCAGGTAATCGAGGAAGCGCCAAAACTCAGCGACGGGAGCCGCCTGCCCTTCCAGACCGAGCAGTCCCTGCAGCCTGGCGGGACTCCGGCTGTGTCGCCCGAGGACAACCGCAGGATCGAAACGTCACGCTGAACCGGTTGCCCGCCAGGAAAAGGAGGAAGACATGAAACCGATAATATTGGCCTGTGGAGTTTTTGCGGTGCTGATCTGTCTGCAGACTCCGGCAATGCCGGCAAACTTCAAGATAGATAACCCGGCGGAAAATATATACAATCCTGCGACCAACATGGACAATCCTAGTCCGATATCGCCACCGGTCCAGGCTATTCCAAAGCCTAAAGTGATCAAAGAAATCACCGAAGCCATACCTGTTGAACAGGTTAAAGAGCAGCCACGACCACAACTTAAGACACCGCCCAAGCCAGCCATCCCTAAAAAAAGCTACAACTACAAAACCGTTGGAGCATATGTAAACGCAGCCAAAAAAGCATTTATTCAGGATGACTACAGGGAATTCATCTCAATCACGGAGAATGCCCTGAATCGGATAGACGCCGGAGCCCTTAAAGCCTCCAAAAAAACCAGGCAAAAACTGACAAATTACAGAACATTCGGATATGGGCTGCTGCAACAGGCGGAATGAGGTTAAATTAGTTGAATGGCGTGTTTAATGAGAGTATAAAATAGAATTTTTAATTCTGAAAAACTGACCTTTAATATCCGGAACGCACAATGGATGCAAACGACAACAAGGAAATCCGGCAACTGTTTGACGAATATCTGCAGATGTATGCATCCCGTGATGATCGCCTCACTGAGCATTTCAGTGATGACTTTTCAGGATTTACCGGGGGCGGGGACTTTCTGGTCAAAGACCGCGCAGTATGGGTCGCAATTACCCGTCAGGATTTTGCCCAGGTAAAAGAACCGCTACGCATCGAGCTCAAAGATCTGGCTATCCAGTCCCTGTCTGAAACGATCGCCGTAACCACCGGTTTCTTCAACATTCACCTGCCAATTGAAGACAATATATTGTCACAAGAGACAGCCCGCCTGGTTCTGATATTCCGCAAGGAATCCACGTGCTGGAAAATCACACACAGCAGTATTTCCATTCCCTACTACCTGGTTCGTGAGGGTGAAGTATACCCGATGAAGGAACTGCTGGAAAGAAATCAGGCTCTGGAAAAGCAGGATGTCGAACGGACTCAGGAGCTTACCAGGACGAATGAGTATCTTTCGAGGGTGATTGAAGAGCAAAAACATGCCCAGCAGCAGTTGGATGAGCGCAATCGCCTGATAGACACTCTGCTGGCCAATCTTCCGCTCGGGGTGTTCATGGTGGAAGCGCCTACAGGAAAGCCATTGATCGCAAATGCCAGGGCGCTTGAACTCCTTGGAAGAGCCATTCTTCCGGACTCGAACAGGGAAAATCTCGCCGATGTCTACGAAACCTATAGATACGGCACAAAAGAAAGTTATCCAGCTGAGGAAATGCCCATAGTCCGTGGTATGTATGGCGAAGTGTCCACGGTTGATGATTTGCTGGTTGTTCGTCCTGACGGAACATCAAAATTGATGGGAATATCAGGCACTCCGGTTTTAGATTCAAACGGCCATATCTGGGCAAGTCTGGTTTGCTTCCAGGACATCACTGATCGAAAAGAACATGAAAATGAAAGACTGAAAGTTCAAAAGCTGGAGTCGCTTGGAGTTCTGGCCGGTGGCATCGCCCATGATTTCAATAATATTCTTACCGGAGTTATGGGAAACATTTCACTGGCAAAGATGTTCGTTGGTGGCGCACACAAGGCCTACGCCCCACTGCTTGGAGCTGAGAAAGCATCCATGCGTGCCTCTGAGTTGGCTCGTCAACTGCTGACTTTTGCCAAGGGCGGTGATCCGGTAAAGAAAGTCTTTTCAGTCCAGGTTCTTGTAAAGGAGTGTGTGTCCATGGTGCTTCACGGTTCAAATGTCAAGTGCACCGTCGACGTACCTGATTCAATTCATGCAATAAATGCGGATGAAGGGCAGATCAGTCAGGCAATACACAACATTATTATCAACGCCACGCAAGCAATGCCCGGCGGCGGGTCATTAACTATTTCTGCGCGAAACGAGATGCTTGCCGTAAAAAACAGTATGAAACTTCCTCCCGGCACATATATCCGTATTGCATGTATCGACGAAGGTTGCGGAATCTCAGATGCTGATCTGAGAAAAATCTTTGATCCCTACTTTACGACCAAAGTCAGCGGGACCGGTTTAGGACTCGCTTCAACCCACTCAATAATTATCAAGCATGGCGGACATATCAGCGTCAGTTCCATGGTAGATAAGGGAACCACTTTCACAATCCACCTGCCATCAATCGGCGAGACGTTTTCAGAATATAAACCGGAGTCTGTCTCGCAAACAGTGGAATGTCAAAATTGCGGTTCTATTCTTGTAATGGATGATGAAGAGATGATCCGGGATCTGGCGGCTGAAATGCTGCTTGAAATCGGGTATGAGGTTACAACCTGTGCCGACGGAACAGAAGCTGTAAGTCACTATTCGGCCGCCAAGGAATCTGGAACACCATTCTCCGCGGTGATAATGGATCTTACAATACCCGGAGGCTTGGGTGGCAAGGAGGCGGCCAAAGAGATTCTTTCTATTGATCCGTCGGCATGCCTGATCGTTTCGAGTGGATATTCAAATGACCCGATAATGTCTGATTACAGCGCCTATGGATTTGAAGGTGCTATTGCAAAACCGTACACAATTAGTGAATTGGCGCAAGCACTGCGTGTCACCGGCTGATTGAACCACGGTACCTTCCCAGGAAGGCACCGGAGTCCTGATTACTCAAAATACATTTCAGTTCATTTCACCGAGTCCTTGATTTTATCCCCTGCTTTTTCGAGCTTCTCTCCGCTCTTCTCGACCGCCTTGTTAATCTGCTGACCGGTCTTTTCCGCGGCCCGGTCTATTTCCTTACCGGCTCGCTCCAGCGGGCCCTCTTGTTTCTTGCAGCCGGATACTCCGGCCATCAGGATGGTCACCATCAATGTTACAAATAATTTCGCGCTAATTTTTCTCATCTGGACTCTCCTTTTACTTTTTTGGGTTGTGTTAAAACTTTGGAAACCGTATGCGGCTGATCATCAGTGAACCTGACACCGCGAAGAACAGCACCAGCGGATGGAGGGTGAAGCCGGCGAACCTGACCTGACCAAACCAGAGCGACTCCCGCAATGCGCCCTGCCACGCAGCCAGGAACAACATAACAACCAGCAGCAGCGATGTTGGTATGGGAGTGCCTTCGAAATATTTCACTTTATCCCCATCCCCTGTCAGCGACTCGGCGGTCACATTGTAACGAGCCAGGCGGGATACTCCGCATGCAACAAAACAGGTCAGGACAATACGGTCGTATAAGCCCTGCATGCCGCAACCGTAGCCGATCACAGCCGGAGCAACGCCGAAGGAGATGACATCGGCCAGGGAATCGAGTTCACGCCCCATTATGGAATTCTTCTGACGCCAGCGGGCGATCCTGCCGTCGAGGACATCAAAGATCAGGGCGGCAACAACCATCCCGCAGGCAAAGTAGACATGGGTGACGTCGTTTGTCTGCAGGTAGGTCAGCATGGAAAAAATCGCTCCCGTACCACAGACAGCGTTTGCCAGGGTGAACCAATCAGCTAGATGAAACTCCCGAATCATGGAGAAAGGCTTGTGCGGTTTTTGTAATGTCATGGCAGACTGAATTCCCCCCTGCATCAAAAAATGATCAAGATGATAGTTTATAATCCAAATACACTCTGACAACATAGCATAAAGCAACAAGAGTGCCGGATATCAGATGCGGGCACTGCACTGTGAGGAAGCGGCTGCAGCCGGTCACGGTAATGGCGCGGCATCGTTACCCACACTGATAATCCGGCCCGTCTGACTTTTGGCGGGCCGGCATGGACAAAGCGGTTATCCCACATTCACACCAAGGCCACCGCCGCCACATTTGACGGCTTCGTTAAATACGACGGCCACGCACGGCGGCTTTCTTGTTATCCCGTCATCAGACAGGCAGCCTTGTCTTGCACAATCGGCACCTTAACCATTTAAAATAAAAGATTTTCCTTGGCACAGTAGTTGTAAACATTACTGTTCCAGATGACCCAGGGCACAGCCGATGCTCGTATTATTTAACGCAAACAGCGCCGATTTCCCCAAAGGAGACATCCGCATGATTTTCTTCAAACTGCTGTTCATGGTCTGCCTGCTACTGCTGCCCGTTTCCGGTTTAGCGGCGGATGATGGCTATGGCTACCCGATCCCGGGCCCGTATGAATCCACTATCATGGGAACGCCGGCAAGCCTCAAGCCCCAGTTTCCGGTGCATATGCGCACCCGGCGGCTTGTGCTCGACATCTACCCAGACCGCAAGAAACCTCCGATTTTCTTTTACGACGAAGGACTGTTGTGCACGCTGGCTTTCCAGAAACAGAAAGCGCCGCTGGTATTCCTGATCGGGGGCACGGGCGCAACCAACCAGTCACCACGGCTTATTACCATGATGAAATCCCTCTATCATGCCGGTTTCCATGTGATCACCCTGCCGTCGCCGACACTGGCCAATTTTATAATATCTGCCTCTCAAAGCCGCGTTCCCGGCGATCTGACAGAAGACTCGGCTGACCTGTACCGGGTGATGGAAACCGCCTGGCAGCAGGTAAAGGGTGACATCGAGGTATCCGAATTCCTGCTGGGCGGCTATAGCATGGGCGCCAGTCAGGCCGCCTTTGTCGCAAAACTGGACGAAGAGCGCCGGGTGTTCAACTTTCGCAGGGTGCTCATGATCAATCCTCCGGTAAGCCTCTACAGCTCGGTCACCAGGATCGAAGAGCTGTTGAAGCAGATTCCCGGAGGGGCCAAAAAGCAGGGCTTTTTCTTTAACAGAATGTTTTCCAAATTCAGCCGGTTCTACCGTTATGGCAATTTTGTCGCCATCGACGAGGATTTTATCTACTCGATCTACACGGAAAAACTTTTTACCACCCCGGAAACCGCCGGTTTGATCGGACTCTCCTACCGGATCGGCCTGGCCGGCATGATCTTTTCCTCCGACGTGATGACCAATAGCGGCTATGTCGTGCCGAAGAACCGGGTGCTGAGTTCCAGCGATTCCATTTTTGACTATTTTCTGGTTTCAACCCACCTAAGCTTCTACGACTATTTCAACGAATACTTCTATCCATTCTTTAAAAAGCAAAGACCGGAACTAACCAAACAGGCACTGATCGATTCCCAGAGTCTCAGGAGCATCGAAGGTTATCTGAAATCTTCCACCAAGTTCGGCATGATGACCAACGAGGATGATTTCATTCTGACCAAGGCAGAGCTGGATTACCTGCGGCAGCTCTTCGGCGAACGGGCAAAGATCTATCCGCGCGGCGGGCATCTGGGCAATCTGGAGTTCAAGGATAACCAGGCATATATGGTTGATTTTTTCAGGATGGGGAGTACGCCATGAAGATTACAAGCCACTACGGACGCGGTTTTGCTCTCACTGCCATGTTTTTGTCGCTGTCGCTTGGCGGATGCGCCGCAAGCATGGTGAACAACACGGAAGAGGTACCGGCCATGCACTCGATCAACGAGTTCAAGGATCAACGCTTCGCCGAGGTGGAAGACCCCTGGGAAGGCTTCAATCGCAGCATGTATCGTTTCAACTTTTACTTCGACAAATACCTTTTCCTGCCGGTGGTGAACAGTTACGAATTCATCACGCCCACATTCGTCCAGCAGCGGATATCGGGAGTGTACAACAACCTGGGTGAAGTGAGGAATCTCACCAACAGCCTGTTCCAGCTCAAGGGGATGGATTCCCTGACAACTCTGGGGCGCTTCGTTACCAACAGCACGCTTGGCCTGGCGGGCATGTTTGATCCCGCCACATCCTTCGGCCTGGAAAGGCGCAACGAGGATTTCGGCAAAACCCTCAACTACTGGGGAGCAGATTCCGGTCCCTATCTCGTGCTTCCGATCTTCGGCCCTTCGTCCGTACGCGACGCGAGTGGACTGGCCGTGGACAGCGGCATATCCTACGGTATCTACACGGCAATCAATCCGTTTGGAAACACCGGCAACAGTTTCGTCTACGACACGCTGGTGACAGGTATGGGGACTATTGACGCACGGCATCAGAAGAGCTTCCGCTACTATGAGAGCGGCTATCCCTTCGAGTACTACATGGTCCGCTTCATCTACCACGAACAGCGTGAAATCGAGGCCGGCATGCCGCTTCCCGCGGAGTGACCATCTCCATCAGCAGGAAACTCCGTTCATATCAATAATATCAAGCTGATATGCTAGCTATTAAAACAACGCAGCATATCCGGGCTTGATACAAAAACCCCGCTCTGAATTTGAATATCCAGACCTGTCCCACCAAGATGCGAATACGCATTTCTCAAAGTTGCATCGATCCAAATTCCTGCTACTATATAAAATACCGTTTCATTGTTGTAACGGCACTCATTAATGTCAGGAGGTTTTATGCGGAGATTTATTCTAGTCTGTACAACATTACCCTTGCTTGCAGTAAATATTGCTGCAGCAGACCTGCCGGCGGCCCCTAACGGAATAACCATGTTTCCTGATTACATGTCCTGGAAGGTCGTGGCTCCTTCCTACCGGGAAGACAAGGGACATATCCGCATCATCACCGGCAACGAGATCGCCGTTACAGCCCTGCGCGCCGGCAAGAATCCGCTTCCCGATGGCAGCGTACTGGCCAAGGTGGCCTGGAAAGCCGAGAAACATCCAAACTTTCCGGTGGCCACCGAACCGGGCGCCTTTGCTCAGGTGGAATTCATGGTAAAGGATGCCAAAAAGTACAAGGATACCGGCGGCTGGGGCTTTGCCCGTTTTGTGGGTAACGGCCTGAAACCGTACGGCAAGGATGCCAGTTTTGTCAACGAGTGCTTTGGCTGCCATCTGCCGGTTGCTAAAAACGACTATCTCTTTACCAAAATATCAAAGACGCCTTAATTTATAAGTAACGATCGTTTCAATTTTGCACGCTGTCTCCTAAAAATTATTGCCAATCAAGGAGGTGTGAAAATGCAAGTGACCCGAAGAACTTTTTTCAAGGTTTGTGCTTCCGGACTGGGAAGTTCCAGTATTGCGATGCTGGGTTTTTCGTCTAACGAAGCATTGGCGGAAGTACGTGAGTTCAAGCTGGCCCGCAGCAGCGAGACCCGTAATACCTGTCCCTACTGCTCGGTGAGCTGCGGCCTGATCATGCACAGCCTGGGCGATAAGTCCAAGAATGCCGTGTCGTCCATTTTTCACATCGAAGGCGACCCGGATCACCCGGTGAACCGAGGCACCCTCTGCCCGAAAGGCGCCGGCCTGGTTGATTTCATCCATAGCCCCAACCGCCTCAGGTATCCTGAATATCGTGCCCCCGGCTCCAGCGAGTGGAAACGCATTTCCTGGGACGAGGCCTTTACGAGGGTGGCCCGGCTGATGAAGGACGACCGGGACAAGAACTTCATCGCCAGGAATGCAACCGGCGCCACGGTCAACCGCTGGCTGACCACCGGTTTCCTGGCGGCCTCCGCCTCCAGTAACGAATCCGGCTACATTACCCACAAGGCGATCCGCAGCACCGGCATACTGGCGTTCGACAATCAGGCGCGTGTCTGACACGGTCCAACGGTGGCCAGTTTGGCCCCCACATTCGGACGCGGTGCAATGACCAACCACTGGGTGGATATCAAGAACGCCAACGTCATCCTTGTCATGGGCGGTAACGCCGCCGAGGCGCACCCCTGCGGTTTCAAATGGGTGACCGAGGCCAAGGCCCACAACCACGCCACATTCATCGTGGTGGACCCCCGCTTTACCCGCTCCGCGGCGGTGGCTGATCTCTATGCGCCCCTTCGCACCGGCAGTGACATTGCCTTCCTGGGTGGGGTGATCAACTACCTGCTCACCCACGACAAGATCCAGCACGAATACGTCAAGGCCTACACCAACGCCTCCTTCATCGTGGCGGAAGGTTACAAATTCGATGACGGCCTGTTCTCTGGCTATGACGAAGCGGCCCGGAAGTACGACAAATCAACCTGGGCCTACGAGATCGGACCGGACGCTTTCGCCAGGGTGGACGAGACCCTGCAACATCCTCGCTGTGTGCTGCAGCTGCTCAAACAGCACTATTCCCGATACACACCGGAAATGGTAAGTAACATCTGCGGCACCGCCAGGGACACCTTTCTCAAGGTATGCGAGCACATCGCTACCACCTCGGCCCCCAACCGCACCCTGACCATCATGTATGCCCTGGGCTGGACCCAACACACGGTTGGATCGCAGATGATCCGTACCGCTGCCATGATGCAGCTCTTGCTGGGCAACATGGGCATGGCGGGGGGCGGGATGAACGCCCTGCGGGGACATTCCAACATCCAGGGGCTCACCGACCTGGGGTTGTTGTCGGACCTTTTGCCTGGTTATCTCACCATGCCCAGAGAACAGGAATCCGACTACCAGGGTTATATCGACAAACGAGCACTCAAGCCGCTGCGCCCCGGTCAGATGTCCTATTGGCAGAATTATGGCAAGTTCCATGTCAGCCTGATGAAAAGCTGGTTCGGCGATGCCGCCACCAAGGAGAACAACTGGTGCTTCGACTGGCTGCCCAAACTGGACAAGGTCTACGACGTGCTTCAAGTGTTCGAACTGATGCACCAGGGCAAGCTGAACGGTTACTTCTGCCAAGGTTTCAATCCCCTGGCCTCCTTCCCCAACAAGGCCAAGATCGACGTGGCCCTGGCCAAGCTCAAATACCTGGTGGTGATCGATCCCCTGGCCACTGAAACCTCGTGCTTCTGGGAGCATCACGGCGATTTCAACAACGTGGACCCGGCCAGGATCCGGACCGAGGTAATCCGCCTTCCCTCCACCTGTTTCGCCGAGGAGAACGGATCGCTCACCAACTCCGGCCGTTGGCTGCAATGGCATTACAAGGGCGCAGAACCGCCAGGCGAGGCAAAACCGGATGCCGACATCATCGCCGGCATCTTCCTCAAGCTGCGGGAGCTTTATAAAAAGGAAGGAGGCGCCTTTCCGGATCCCATCCTGAACCTGACCTGGAACTACATGATTCCCCACACTCCGTCGGCGGAGGAACTGGCCAGGGAATTCAACGGCAAAGCGCTTGCAGATCTGACCGACCCAAAGGATCCTACCAAGGTCGTGTTGACAAAAGGCCAGCAGCTGGACGGATTCGCCCAACTCCGGGACGACGGCAGCACGGCTTGCGGCTGCTGGCTCTATTCGGGAGCCTGGACCGAAAAGGGTAATATGATGGCGCGGCGGGACAACTCCGACCCATCGGGTCTGGGTAACACCATCAACTGGGCCTTCGCCTGGCCGGCCAACCGGCGCGTCCTGTACAACCGCGCCTCCTGCGACCCGGCCGGCAAGCCTTGGGATCAGAAGCGCAAATTGATCGGCTGGGACGGCAGCAAATGGAGCGGCGCAGATATACCCGACTTCAAGCCGGACTCTGCTCCCTCCGACGGCATGAACCCCTTCATCATGCTGCCGGAAGGTGTGGGCAGACTGTTCGCCCTGGACAAGATGGCGGAAGGGCCGTTCCCCGAGCACTACGAGCCCTTCGAAACCCCTATCGACACCAACCCTTTACACCCGAAGGTGATCAGCAATCCGGCGGCACGGGTGTTCAAGGGCGATATGGAAGGCTTCGGCAAGAGCAAGGAGTATCCCTACGCCGCCACCACCTATCGCCTCACCGAGCACTTCCACTTCTGGACCAAGCACACCAGACTTTCGGCCATCATGCAGCCGGAACAATTCGTAGAAATCAGCGAAGAACTGGCAAAGGAGAAAGGTATCAAGGCCGGCGACCAGGTCAAGGTATGGTCCAGTCGTGGCTTCATCAAAGCGGTGGTGGTTGTGACCAAACGCATCAAACCGCTCCAGGTCAACGGCAGGATAGTCCATCACGTCGGCATCCCGCTCCACTGGGGCTTCAAGGGCATTGCCAAGCGCGGCTACCTGGCCAATATCCTGACCCCTTTCGTTGGCGACGCCAACACCCAGACACCGGAGTTCAAATCGTTCCTCGTCAACATCGAGAAAGCATAGGAGGTGGTTCATGGCACTTCAATCTCTTGACATCAAACGCCGCTCCGCCACCACAACCCCTTCGCCCAGCCAGCGTCAAACCCAGGAGGTACTCAAACTAATCGATGTATCCAAATGCATCGGCTGCAAGGCCTGCCAGGTGGCGTGCATGGAGTGGAACGACACCCGCGACGCCATTGGCGCCAACCATGGCGTTTACGACAACCCGATGGACCTGACCGAAAACTCCTGGACAGTGATGCGCTATGCCGAGCTGGAACTGGAACAGGGGAAACTCGAGTGGTTGATCCGCAAGGACGGCTGCATGCACTGCGCCGAACCGGGCTGCCTCAAAGCCTGCCCGGCGCCGGGAGCCGTCGTGCAGTACAGTAACGGCATCGTGGATTTCCACGAGGAAAACTGCATCGGTTGCGGCTACTGTATCACCGGCTGCCCGTTCAACATCCCCAGATTGTCAAAAAAGGACAGCAAGGTCTACAAATGTACCCTCTGCTCCGACCGGGTTGCGGCGGGTTTGGAGCCGGCCTGCGTTAAAACCTGTCCCACCGGGGCAATCGTGTTCGGCTCCAAGGAGGATATGATCCGCCACGCCGAGGAACGGGTGGTTGACCTGAAGAGCCGTGGGTTCGCCAATGCTGGCATCTATAACCCGCAAGGGGTGGGCGGCACGCATG
Source organism: Geobacteraceae bacterium GWC2_55_20 (assembly GCA_001802125.1). Taxonomy (GTDB): domain Bacteria; phylum Desulfobacterota; class Desulfuromonadia; order Geobacterales; family Pseudopelobacteraceae; genus JACRCG01. The sequence goes on along the minus strand of MGZK01000055.1, from coordinate 13,040 downwards.
TGATCTATGTACTTCAGCATGCCGACCGGCCTGAGGTGTACTGCGGCCTGCCCAGGAATCCTTCGATCGGCCCGATGGTGGAACTGTGGAAGGGGGCGGCCAAGCCACTGGCCTCCCTTGGCCTGGCCATGGTTGTAGCCGGCGCCGCTTTCCACTACGTGACCAAGGGCCCCAACGAGGTCTCAGCGGAGATCGAGAAGGAGTTTGAAGATGAAAAATGACCCGAATAAAATACTCCGCTATACACCCTTCGAACGCGCCAACCACTGGCTGGCTGCAATCAGCTTCATCCTGCTGGCGCTGTCCGGACTCGCATTCTTTCATCCCGCCTTCTACCCCCTGACCCAACTGTTTGGTGGTGGCGTCTGGACACGCATCCTCCATCCCTTTATCGGGGTGCTGATGTGCCTGTCGTTTGGTGTCATGTTTTTCAATTACAGGAAGCTGAATGTCATGACACCGGCTGACAGGGAATGGCTGAGCCATGTCCGGGAAATGGTGGATGGCGATGACCGGCATATGCCGGAAGCTGGAAAGTTCAACGGTGGCCAGAAACTCCTGTTCTGGCTGCTGGTAGCCAGCATGGCGCTGCTGGTCCTGTCCGGCATTGTTATCTGGCGTTCCTATTTCGCCTTTCTGTTCCCGGCGGCGGTGATCCGCCTGGCTTCTGTCGTACACGCCGTAGCGGCAACCGTCATGATCGCCCTGATCATCTTTCACATCTATGCAGCCATCTGGACCAAAGAGAGCATCGACGCCATGCTTTACGGTCATGTCAGACGCGCCTGGGCCAAGCAGCATCACACGGCCTGGTTCCGGCAGATGATGGGAGGGGATAAATGAATCCGGAAACCCGCATCCTTGAACCGGGTCAGATCGAAGCCCCGGCTGGCCAAATCCGTTTTCTTATCCCCCCGGGGCGCGATCTGTTTGCGCGACGCGCCGATCGATTGCGACACATTTCCCATGGTCATCCCATGGGAGAATATCTGGCCTTTCTGGCATTACTTGTGGATGCACAACAGGAGACATTAAATCAATTCCCTGCGTTACCTCTGCCTGATACAGCCGAACAGGCGCTCTGCCGCCAGCATGGCATGCCACTGCTGGGCTCCCGTTCCTTGCGCCGGAACCCTGCTTGGCGCACAGGGCTGACAACTATTCTGCGGAAAATGAGCAAGGACACTCTACCACCAGCAGCATCCGAGACCATTGCCAGTTTACTTAAGGCGAGTGAAAACCGATTGGAGGAGATGGCCGACGGGATTCTGGCAGGAGAACTGGACGACATCTCTCCACAGGAGTTGCCGTTTGTCGCTGCCGCCCTGCAGGTCTATTGGGTTTACATGGCGTCCACCCCGGGAGAAGATGTATTTGGCAGAGTGGACCAAGGGGGGATTTGCCCGGTGTGCGGATCTTACCCGGGTTCCGGAATTATCTGCAGCACTGAATCCGGGGGGGGGCTGAGGTACCTCAGTTGCTCCCTCTGCGCTTCACAATGGCATATGGTACGGATCAAATGCAGCAACTGTGAATCCACCCGCGGGATCAATCACTTCATACTTGAAGGTTCGAATGGCGCTGTCAAGGTGGAAAGCTGTGACGATTGCAATTCTTATCTGAAGCTGTTGTACCTGGAAAAAGACCAGAACATGGAAGCAGTGGCTGATGACCTGGCAACATTAACACTGGATATGCTGATGTACAATGATGGCAAGAGTCGTTGCGG
>MGZK01000055.1:0-11301 GCA_001802125.1 Geobacteraceae bacterium GWC2_55_20 | reverse complement strand
ACCCCGCCATTAATGGCGGGTTTTTACTTTCTAAGCACTGCCGACAAATCCTGTCTTTCAACCAATCCGGCGCATTTTGCGGAGATACACGTCTCCGTCCCTGGTGCAGAAGAACAGCTTTCTCCCGACCAGACCACCGGTGTCCCCGCCGGCTACCGACAACCCCAGGGATGCAATGACTTCCAACGCCCTGGCGACATTCTGTTCTCCGACGGAATAACCGGTTGATTCGGCGCTGCCGACATTCAGCACACGCGCTCCGCCAAACAGCTTGACCACAAGCTTTTGCGACGCACCACACTCCTGGGCTTTACGATATATATACAGCAAAGCAGCATCAACATAACGCATATCCTTGGATTGTCCTGAAGCATTCGGAAGCATGGCATGGCAAATTGCTCCAAAGCCACGATCAGGCGAAAACAGCGTTACTGCCACGCAAGACCCGAGTACGGTTGAAACCAGCACCGGTTTTAGAGTGACAACAACTTCACCCGGTTTCAAATAGATATTATGTATATGCGAAGTGATCAGGTCTTTCATATTCAGCTCTTTAGCGCCTTGTGACGATTAATTCATAAATACATCAGGCACACAATCGCAACACCTCGGCAGCAATGTTCGGCAACGGCATAACCTTGTTGACTCCGCCTTTTCTGACCGCTTCAAGCGGCATGCCATAGACAACGCAGGTGGCTTCATCCTGGGCAATCGTGACTGCGCCGGCATCGAACATCTCTTTCATCCCATGCGCGCCGTCATCCCCCATGCCGGTCATAATCACACCCACGGCATTCTTGCCGGCATAGCGCGCCGCTGAACGGAACAGTACATCCACCGACGGGCGATGGCGCGAAACCAGCGGACCATCCTTGATCTCCACATAATAGCGGGCACCGCTACGTTTCAGAAGCACGTGATGGTTGCCGGGGGCAATCAACGCCCTGCCCCTGACTACAGTATCATTATCCTGGGCTTCCTTGACCGTAACACGGCAAATCGAATCCAGCCTCTTTGCAAAGGCTGCGGTAAAATTTTCGGGCATATGCTGGACAATAACGATGCCGGGTGTATCCTCGGGCAGCATCTCCAAAAACACCTTGAGCGCCTCGGTTCCGCCGGTCGAAGCGCCAATGACGACCACTTTTTCCGTGGTCTGGATCATTGCTTTCGTGTTGGGCTTTTCCATGATTACATCGGCTGTGTATTTTGGCGATACCTCCTTCATGGTCCGCATGGCGCGCAACGGCCCCAGGCGGGCCGCGGCTGCGCCTTTCACCGCATCGCAGATACGCGTCCGCGATTCCTCGATAAACAGCTTTGTACCCAGCTTTGGCTTGGTAATTATGTCCACCGCACCGTATTCAAGCGCCTTCAGCGCGGTCTCGCTGCCGCTTTCAGCCAGACTGGAACACATTACAACCGGTATCGGGTACTGACTCATCAATTTCTGAAGAAAAGTCAGCCCATCCATTCGCGGCATTTCCACATCAAGTGTTATAACGTCCGGGACCATGGTTTTCATGCGCTCAGCCGCCAGGATGGGATCCGCGGCGGTAGCAATAACCTCAATCCCGGGATCGGAGTTAAGAATGTCGCATAATGTCTGACGCACCAGAGCCGAATCATCGACCACCAGCACCTTGATTTTTTTCATGTAATGATCTCCGGATTTATCAACAATACGTCAGAATCGACAGACACCAAGTCCTAATTTTCTTTTCTGTACACCGTGGATGCCACCGGCTTGAAATCCACATCCAGACCGGTCAAGGTTTCGGAGTGACCGATAAACAGGTAGCCTCCAGGACGTAATTGCCGGTGAAATTTCCTCATAAGGGTCTGTTGTGTCGGTTTATCGAAATAGATGACTACGTTGCGGCAGAAGATGATATCCATCTTTTCCGGTATCCCGAAGTCGTCATCCATGAAATTAATGCGCCGGAATGATACCAGCGAGCGCAATTTGGGTGAGATACGTATCAGGGCCTTGGATTTTTCACGACTGCGAAGCAGGTACTTTTTTTTCAGGTTCAGGGGGATCGGGTCGGTTCTATCTTCGGGATATATGGCGGTTTTAGCGGTTTGCAGAACCTGGGTGCAGATATCCGAAGCGGTAATTGCAGCCCGGAAATCAGGATGGTTTTCGGCAAATTCGGACAGAACCATCGCCAGGGTATAAGGCTCTTCACCTGTTGAGCAACCGGCGCTCCAGATCCGCAGAGGTTCGCGAAGTTCATTTCCTCGGGACTGCAGAATATTAGGCAGAGCAGTTTTTACCATGAAATCGAAATGGCCCGGTTCACGGAAAAAATCGGTCTTATTGGTAGTGACCACGTCGATAAGATGCACCAACTCACTGGACCGCCCTTCAGGGCTGAAAACATAATCGCCATATATTTCAAAGGTTGAAATGGAGAGTGCTTTGAGGCGTTTCTGCAGGCGAGCTTCAAGCATGGTTTTTTTAGCGGGCGGCATTTTAATACCGGCACATTCATAGATAAGACTGCTGAAGCGCTGAAATTCCCGATCCTGCAACGTGGCGGGCAAATGGGGGCTGGTGCTGTCACGAGGATTTGTCACCTCATGATCCTTTCGTCGAAAGTTCCATCAGCTCTATCGTTTGCAGCAGGCTTCCCATGTCAAGAATCAGCGCCACGGTTCCATCACCCAGGATGGTGGCTCCGGAGACCCCCTTCACATCACGGTACATCTTGCCGAGTGACTTGATGACGGTCTGGTGTTCACCAACCACGTTATCCACCACGAACCCGACCTTTGTGCCATGGATGCTGGCAATCACGATCTGCTCGATCTCGGGGGACTGCTCCGTTATGCCGAAATGTTGACGTAGCGGGATATATGGTACTATTGCGCCTCTCACATTGGCTAGGTTGCGTCCATGCGAGTTTTTAATATCCTCACGTGTCAGCTCAACACATTCCTCAACCGCGGCCAGCGGTAATACGAAGTGATCCTTGCCGATTTTTACCAGCAGACTGTCAATGATCGCCAGCGTCAGCGGTATCTTCAGCGTGATGGTAGTGCCGCTGCCGCGTACACTGTCAACTCCGATCGAACCGCGCAGCCCTTCGATGCCGCGCTTGACCACGTCCATGCCTACGCCACGCCCGGAAACACTGGTTACCTTGGCTGCAGTCGAAAATCCGGGAGCAAAAATCATCGAATAAATCTCACGGTCAGAAGCTTCGGAATTGGCTGGCAACAGGCCGCGTTCAAGCGCTTTAGCACGTATGGCGTCGCGGTCAAGCCCGGCGCCGTCATCGCGGATCGTGATTAAAACGGAATCACCGGAATGTTCTGCACCCAGATAAACCTTGCCGATGCCAGGTTTGCCGGCGGCGCGCCGGACCACGGGCATCTCGATGCCATGGTCGATACTGTTGCGGATGATATGCACCAGCGGATCGTTCAGCTTCTCTATCACGGTCTTGTCCAGTTCGGTTTCGGCGCCAAAGGTCTCCATTTCGATCTCTTTACCCAGTTCACCGGAGAGATCCCGCACCAGACGCTTGAACTTGCTGAAGGTGCTGCCGATCGGCAGCATGCGGATGTTGAGGGCGGTGTCGCGCAGTTCGTTGGTCAGGCGTTCCACCTCTTCCGATATGGCGATGAAGGTAGAATCGCCACCAGCCAGTGATACCTGGGATAGGTGCGCCTGCACCGTGACCATTTCACCCACCAGGTTGATCAGCTGATCCAGTTTCTCGGCAGGGACACGTATGCTGGCGGCGGTCTCCTGTTGCGGAGCTTCATTGCGCTCCTTGCGGACGCTCTTCACATGTTGCTGCTCGACCAGCGCCGATTGAACCTTTTCCGGAGAAACAATGCCCTTTTCCACCAGCAGTTCACCGAAACGCTTCTGCAGCATCAGAACTTTCTTCATCTCGACCGGCGACAGGTCGCCACGCTCAACCAGGATGTCGCCCAGTTTCTTGTAACCCTCTTCCCGGTCGATCAGTCCACTGCTGTCAATCAGCTCGATTTTTATGTCGCAATCGTCTTCGACAAAGATGAAAACATCCCTGATGGCGTCCTCCCCGCGCGAAGTAGTCAGGATGATGTCCCAGTAAATATGGCAACTTTCTGGCACCAGTTCGTCTAGTTGGGGAATCTCGTCAAATTGAGCCACAACCTGCGCTGTTCCCAGACCGCGCAACTCGTTGATCAGAGAAATCGGGTTGGTGCCGCACATGATAAGATTGGGAGCCGGACGGAAGCGGATGCGCCAGGTACTCTCGTTCGACAGTTCATCCGGCGAAATTTCAGGAAGGTTTATCGACGGAACCTCGCTGGAACCTTTTTGCGGCAATTCCGTTTGAGGTAACAGCTGCCGAAGCCCGGCAATAATCTCGTCTCCCGCACTGCGGTCAACATCTTCTCCGACGGAAGCGTTAAGCAGGTATGAGATGTGGTCGCGCGATTTGAGAGTCAGGTCAAGCAGGCGTTTGGTGACGGTCATCTTGCCATTGCGGACCATGTCAAAAACCGTTTCGACCTCATGTGTAAAAGAGGCGATCTCATCGAAACCGAACATTGCGCCCGAGCCCTTAATGGTGTGCATGGCCCGGAATACCCGGTTGATCAGATCATTGTCATCGGGCGTTTCTTCCAGTTCCAGCAATGAAGTTTCCAACTCGGCCAGAAGTTCTCCCGCCTCATCCCGATAGGTTGCAACCGCTTCTTCCATCATGGTTTCACCCCAGTACCTTCTTGATCACCGCAATCAGTTGTTCCGGCTTGAATGGTTTAACGATCCACCCGGTTGCTCCGGCGGCTTTCCCTTCGCCCTTTTTGGAATCATTGGATTCGGTAGTCAGCATCACTATCGGAATGAACTTATTCAGTGTTCCCGCTCGAACCCCTTTAATCAGCCCGATACCATCCATGTTGGGCATATTGAGGTCGGTCAGAAGCATGTCAACCTTCTGTGTCGCCAGTTTATTCAGCGCGTCACGTCCATCTACCGCCTCGATTACATCATAACCGTTCTGCTTGAGAGTAAAAGCCACCATCTGCCTGACACTGGCCGAGTCATCGGCTGTCATAATAACCTTTGCCATTAATGTGTACCTCCAAACCATATGCATGTAGAATCATTGTTGTGCCTGCAGATCGCATGTCGCGCTGCGCCACTGGCTATGATCATTTCCGTCAGGGCCGGCGGCATGAGTCCGTGGTATGAGAAGTTGCAGCCTTTGGCAGCAGCGCTCTTGCAGGCGGAGCAGATCAGTTGCAATCCGGTAATATCCACTTCCACCGCCGGCTCGAACTCGATTGCAACATTTTTTGAAGAATCCAGCGCCTCATTAAAGATACGCGCTAATTCGGATGCGTTTTCGATTGTAAGCCGGTCTCCGCTGGAGATGATAATTTCGCCGTTTTCACGGCACGAGCTGTTAAGCGGCATACTTCCCCCAATCAGAACAAATCTACGTTATCACCAAATTCAGAATCATCGGCCACGACGCTTTTTGAAACATCCGGCATCGTCAGCGCCGCCTGACCACTGCGTTTGCGAGCCATGGCTTCGTGGATGTGACGTTCGCTTTCCATGGTATAGCGTTGCTCCATGTGCAGCAGGTTCTGTTTGAATTCATTGCTGGCGGGTTCCATATTGCGCGCCTGGGAAACAATCCGTTCCAGGTCGCACAGTATGTCATTTGACATGATCTTTGTCCGTTCATGCACGTCGATTCCTGCGGTCGCCCTGTCCACGTCTTCGGTGAGGCTGGTTACATTGCCGCTCAGACCGTCCAGCAGTGAAAACAGTTCATTGTTCATCTGACCAAGTGTTTTCAGAATTACTCCCAACTCGTCCTGCATGGTTAAAATCAGTTGTCCGGACTGCTCTTCCTCGCTTCCGGTCTCGACCGACAGATGTTCCGTCACGGCGTTAATGCTGTTCAGGATAGAAGCCACCGAGTTGGTCTGGCGTACCGCTTCGTCAGAAAGACGTTTTATCGCCTCGGCCAGCACTCCCAGTGCGGCGCCTTCCTGTCCGGTATGGGCTGCCTTGATCTGGGCATTCAGGGCGATCAGGTCAATTTCGGTACCGATTTCCTCAATATCCGTGACGAATGTTGCAATTTCAGCAATGGTCTGTGCAACCTTCCTCATCGTATCCATCATGTTGCGATCGGTCATGGCACAGGATTCCAGAACCCCGGTTATGGTCCCCATCCCCTGGCTGATAACTTCCACAAACGAACTGCCGCCTGTGTTGGCCGTACCGGTGACGTTCCGGGTTTCATTAACCATCAACTGTTGCCTGCCGGCCACATCGTGCAGATTGTCAATGATTCCGAGAACCGCCGAGTAGAGTTCGGCGGAGGCGAAGCGCAGTTGGGCCTCCTGCAGTTCACAGACATCGCCGGCTTCCATGATCAGTGCGCGACGGCGTTCGTCATCAATTGAAACACCCTCGGAAACCGGCAGATCGGCCGACAGGCGTTCCAGGGCTTCGATGATATGCTCCATCTGCTGACGCGTCATGTCGTGCATCTGCATCGACGAGACCGCTTCGCTGATGCTGCCGGTCACGTCACTGGAAATGGAAGAGACTGTTGCTGCGAATCCCGTGCAGCGCTCATTGACCGATATCAGCTCCAGCAGGCTGTCCCTGGCGTTCTTAAGGGATGATCCGATCTGCTGGTCCTGTCTGGAGTTGCTTGTGCGCACGGCATCCAGGTTACTGGTGATCATTTTTGCCAAAAGTTCGCGATGAGCCATGATCGAAACGGATTTGTCATTGACCTGATGGGAAAGCTTTTCCACATCCATGGCCAGATTGACAAAACCGCTGCCAAGTTCTCCAAGCCTTGAACTCTCGATTTTGGTGGAAATGCTCAGCATGCGCAGGGTCTTGTTCATCTTCTGAAAACCTTCCAGAGGATGGGACAAGGTATCCAGCAGGTCATGAACCTGCTTGAGTGTGTTGCAGCTGTCACCGCTACGTACGCGGGCGTTGGCAAGGTAATCTTCCATTTCTGTAATCATCTGCTGTAAACGGCCGGTCAGGGTTTGACCGCTCTCACCGGAAACAATACCGACCAATTCATTCGACATCCGGGAAATGTCACCGGAGCGCCGGTAAAAATCCTGCATTTGAGAGCCAATCTGTAGAAACTGATCCTCGGTGGTACCTGCCATTCGCCGCAACGAATCGATCGCGGGAACAAGTATGCCGCGCCAGCCGCAAAGCACCTCGGCACCTGACTCACCACCGGATTCAAATTTGCTCTCAATATTAATGGATCGCATCCTCGTCCCTCAATTATTCCAATAGCTTTAGCGAACGTAATTCCTTGGCAAGCTTGTGCCTGCTCAAAGGCTTTACAATGTAGGCGTCGGCGCCGCATTCATTAAATGATTTGATCACCGTGTGCGGGTCGCCAAGCGCGGATATCATGATCACTTTTACGGCAAGATCGGATGGGATGTCCATCTGCTTTTCAAGTGCGCGTATCTGTCGCACCGCCTCCAGTCCGTCCACCTGCGGCATCATGATATCCATGAACACCACCTCGTAAGGACGTTTTGACTCATGGGCCATGATAAAGGAATCGATCGCTTCCTGGCCATTGACCGCTATGTCACAGTCAAAGTTTGGAGCAAGCAGATCCTTCAGGATTCGGCGCGACAACAGGTGGTCTTCTGCAATCAGGCATTTCACAATAACTCTCCCGGCAAAAAATAAATCAATTAATCACTTTTTCACTCATGGCCACTTTATTAATAAAACTGTCACACTTTTGGTTCCGGATCAGGGGTCGATAATTTCCAGAGTAACCACAAACCTGCTGCCACCTTCCGGCACATGCTCGACCAGCAGAGTTCCATTCAGGTGCTGTGCATACTGTTTGGCAATGGAAAGACCGAGACCGACTCCTCCGTGACACCGGGTAAGGGATTCGTCCACCTGGGCAAACGGCTCGAAGATCCGATCCAACATACCCACCGGAATCCCGATGCCGCTGTCGGTCAGGGAAAACTTCAAAAGAGCGTTACCTTTATCGGGTTGTTCCTTGATGACTTCCAGCACCGCTCCCCCCTTTTCGGTAAACTTGAGCGCGTTGTCAAGTAGTATCTCCAGTAATCGGGAGAGCTGTTCCTTGTCGGTCCAAATTTTAACGGGAGCATCATCGGCAATTTGAAGTTTCAGGAATAAGCCCCTGCGCGCAAAGTTGGAGTAGGCTTTTGTAATACTGCTTTCAAGGAGTGCTTTAAGATCAATAAGATCGTAGCGGGCGGATGCAGCGGACGAATGACACGATATGCTATTGAATGTCAACAACTGGTTTACCATTGCCAGCATGTTGTTCGCGGATTGCCGGGCCATTTCCAGATACTCGGCCTGAGCACCGGCAAGCCCACCCTCCGCCAGCAGGTCAAGTGCTCCAATGACTCCGTTCATCGGCGTTCGCATCTCATGGGAGATATTCGCCATGAAATTGCTCTTTGCGGTAGCGGCCTTCAACAGTTCCGCCCTGAGGTGATCCAGTTCAATCATGGCGTTTTTGAGTTCCCGGGTACGGAGGGACACCGTTTCTTCCAGCTCTTCGCGATAATTCTTTTCGATCCTCTTTAGCTTGGTGTAATTGAGAGCACGATCTACAATCTTACGCAAATGATCAAAATCGAACGGCTTGTGAATAAAATCAAAGGCGCCGTTTTTAATTGCGTTGACCGCCATCTGCAACTGGGCAAAACCGGTCATCAGAATCACCGGAATTTCCGGCCAGGTACGATGCACACGTCCAAGAAATGCGATGCCATCCTGGCCAGGCATCATCACATCGGCCACAATAGCATCGTATGAATTCATTTCCAGCATGCCATAGGCGGCATCGGCGCTGTCAACAGAGCTGACATCATAGCCGGTTTTCTGGAGACAGAGTGATACCATCCGGCAGATTTCAGGTTCATCGTCAACCACAAGTACATGCGGTTTGTGCAGATCCTTGTCATTGTTAGAAGTCATCTCGGCAAATTCCTTGCTGTAAAAGTCCATAATGGTTGTGTTTAGTTATAATAGCAGCAAAACGATTTTTTGCACGGTTTGATAAGTTGCAAATATTCTCATGAACCGGCTTTGGATTGCAAATATTTATCCAATACATTTCTTTAATCTTTTAGAGTTTTTGCGATGCTTGCTGATGGAACAGATCTGTACCAGCCGGTTGGACAAGGAAGCGGCATGCTCCGCTGATGCGCGAATCAGGGAAACACACATTAACAGTTCCGGTGGTGTTTTGGAATCGCAGTCGATGAGGGAGCTGGCACCCAGTATTACAGTCAGGATGTTGTTGAAATCGTCCGCCAGACTATTAGCAAGCACAGCCATTGACTTTGTTGCCTCTGCCGGTGGAGCAAATGCCTGTTTGTTTCCGCATGTTCGTCTCATGGCACGTGATCTCACGAGCATGGGTCAAATACAGGTGAAATACCAGCCACTGTCCTTGACCCATGCCTGCTCATTATTTAGAATTTCTCAAACTCGTCATCCAGATGATCCGGTCCCGAATGCCCCAATTCCAGATGAATACCACCTGGTGACCGCTTGGCAGGCGCCGCTGGACTCTTGGCATGTGCGATCTGAACCTTTCTGGAGGGTTTTCGTGCGTTTGAGGATACCTGCCGCCGCGACTGATTTCCGATATTGAAGAAGCTGATCGAATCCTGCAACTGCTCGGCCTGGCTGGAGAGCTCCTCCGAGGTAGAAGCCATTTCCTCGCTGGCGCTGGCGTTCTGCTGGATGACCTGGTCAAGCTGCTGGATGGCCTTGTTGATCTGTTCGGCCCCGGTATCCTGCTCCTTGCTGGAAGCGGTGATCTCCTGCACCAGTTCGGCGGTGCGCTGGATGTCCGGCACCATGCGGGTCAGCATCTCGCCGGCCTGCTCGGCAATCGCCACGCTGCGGGTTGAAAGGTCTGAAATCTCGCCGGCCGCGGACTGGCTCCGTTCGGCCAGCTTACGGACTTCGGAGGCAACCACGGCGAAACCCTTGCCATGCTCGCCGGCACGGGCCGCTTCAATCGCGGCGTTCAAGGCCAAAAGATTGGTCTGGCGGGCAATCTCCTCGATGATGCTGATCTTGGTGGCGATCTCCTTCATCGCGGCAACCGTCTCCACCACCGCTTTGCCCCCTTCCTTGGCATCGACCGAACTCTTGATCGATATTTTTTCGGTCTGCATGGCGTTGTCGGTGTTCTGGCGGATGCTGGAGGCCATCTCCTCCATGCTGGACGAAATCTCCTCGGCGCTGGCGGCCTGCTCGGTGGCGCCCTGGGACATCTGCTGGGCGGTGGCGGACAGCTCCTGGCTGCCGGAGGCAACGTTGTCCGAGGCGGTCATGACCTCGCCTACAACCTGTTTCAGCTTCTCAACCATCTGGCTGATGGCAGCCATCATAATGCCGGTTTCATCCTTGGATTTGGATTCGACAGTAATAGTCAGGTCACCTTTGGCCAAGGCGTTGGCAACACCAACGGCCTCATTGATCGGGCACACGATTCCGCGAGTCGTGAAAATAGCAATGCCGATGGCGCACAGAATGGATGCAAATCCCAGCACCAGCATGATTTTGATTAACTTGACCACCTCTGTGACCGTGTCGTGCGAATTCCCCTTGGCCTCGTCAATCTGGGCTTTCTGCAGTTTTTCAACCTTTACCGTCAGAGTGCCCCGGGTTTTGTCAAACTCATCCATTAACCTGTTTCCGGCTTCCATCCCCTGGCTCATATAGACATTGGCCGTGCGCTTGCCCACTTCATAATAGCTATTGAATATAGCCTCAATCTCTTCAGTTTCTTTGATTCCATTGGCATCGTTTTCTTTCTTGAACATTTCATGAAATACCGCAAGGGACTTCTTGAACTCGTTCGCCTTCTCTTCCGCCTCTTTTAACCCCTCTGGCCGATGAGTCGCACATACGTCCGTTAATACATCGGCTACCTCAACCATGGCAATATCCATCTCATAGGCCGCCATCATCGCCGGTACGGATTCCACTTCAACCTGTTTCGATTCACGCTCTATTTGTTTAAGTATTACCGTGGCAGTTGCCACCGTCACCACAAAAAAAGCCAAAATCAGAGTAAACCCCATAGCCAGTCGCATTCCGATTTTCAAGTTTTTGAACATACCGTTTACCTCCGTAAAATTGGCAGGATGCAATGAGTAATTTCGTCAGAAACATTTTCATAGCAATCACCACTGTTTTGTCGTTTGTATTTGACTATTGGTCTAACGCGGCCTGATTTAATCATCTACTACACC
>MGZK01000054.1 GCA_001802125.1 Geobacteraceae bacterium GWC2_55_20 | reverse complement strand
CGATGCTGCTGGTGTTATAGGCCGTGACTGCAAATGAATAATTCTTGGCCGGGTCCAGGCCAGCTATCGTTGCAATGGTCTGATTGCTGACATCCTGAACTTCCGTGGTTGTGAGCCCGTCGACGCCATAATATACCTTGTATCCCGCCAGATCGGCTTCGCTGTTCGGATCCCACGATAGTTGCACATCCAGAGCGGATGCTGCTGCTGCCCATACCAGACTGATCAGGATAATTGCTATAATCTGTGTCGTTTTCATATGATCTCCTCGACATGTACAAAAAAACCGGATCGCTGCCATCATTCTCTGATAGTTCGGCGACCCGGCTGTCTCGGGGAGACCCTTGGGCTTTCCGTCCCATCCTCGCGGATGGTTTAGTATTATCGCTACCTATATTTTCCGTCCTGCTGATGTTCCCATTATTGTTTAATTAACCCCGGTTGCCTGTGACAGGCATCACCAAACATCTTCATTAACTTTAGTCGCAAAAAAAACAGCCGGGAGCGGTACCATTGCGGTATCCGCTCCCGGCTGTCGGGACGTTACTGGCTTATGAAGCCTGCTTTTATTCGATTGTGCTATCTGCTCCCTTTTGTTCCCGGAGATCCATTTTCCATCTTAGATACATTGATTCGACCTTGTCCCGTGCCCAGGGCGTTTTTCGCAGGAACTTCAGGCTGGATGCTACGCTGGGGTCATTGGTGAAGCATTTGATATCAATGGTTTTTCCCAGTATTTCCCAGCCGTAATGTTCAACCAGCTGGTCCAGAATCATTTTCAATGTGATTCCGTGCAGTGGATCGTTGGCTCTGTTTTCCATTGCTCAGACCCAATCGTTGATGGCCGAGATCAGCTTGCCTCTGATCTCGGCCAGTTTTTCTTCGGAGGTGATCTTGTGCCCGAAAATATCCCGCACATAAAATACGTCGGCAACCTGATCCACCTTGGTTGAGATCTTGGAAACTCCGATGTAGAGCCCAAGTTCGGTCAGCGTACTGGTGATCAGGTAGAGCAAACCTACCTTGTCATGGGCGTAGATATCCATGACGGTATAGCTTTCGGAAACTTCGTTGTCTATATCTACCCTGGTTGCAAACCGTGGCGCCGGACGTGAAGTCAGCAGAGTGGGGCGCTGCCGCTTGGCAACCAGGTCCGTCACCCTGGCTTCACCCTGGATAACCCGCCGCATGTCATCCTGTATCCTCTGCCAGCGCTGCTCATCGGTGATCAGCATGCCCTGGGGTGAGTTGACCTGCAGAATGTCGAGAACCTTGCCGTTGTTGCTGGTGTTGATCTGGGCTCCCAGGATGTTGACCCCGTTGGCGGCCATTACGCCGGTTATGCGTGAAAACAGGCCGGGCATGTCGTGGGCGCAGATCGTGAATTCCGAATAACCGCTTTCCGGTTGATGGGTGACCCGCATCAGGATGCCGTCCTGCTCCTGGCCGATCAGCATGCGGGTGTGCTCACAGATCAGTTGCGGCGTGTTGGAGAGCAGCAGGCGAACCGGCATTGCCGTCAATTCCTCGCGCACTTCGAGGGCCGGGAAATCGTTTTCCAGCATCTCGGCTACTTTCCTGATTATCGACTTGACCCGTTCACTGCTGGCTTCCTGCTGGAATTCGCCCCGGTCGAGGATGCTGAAGGCTTTCTCGTACAATTCCTGGAAGAGTGACGCCTTCCAGTTGGTCCAGACATCCGAGCCGACCGCGCGCACATCGGCCACCGTCAGCAGGTAAAGCATCTTCAGATTCTCGCTGGTTTCCATCTGGCGGGCAAACTGGGCAATCATCTTCTCGTCGTTCAGGTCGCGACGCTGGGATATGTGCGCAAACAGCAGGTGCTGGCGTACCAGGAATTCCAGGCGTTCGCTGTCTTCGCGTGAGAGCCCCATCCGGCGAGATATGGTTGGAATCATGGCGGCGCCCTTTTCAGCATGCCCGCCACCTTCGCCCTTGCCGATGTCGTGAAACAGCACCGCCAGTATCAGCAGTTCCGGTTTGCCGATCTGGGCGGCTACCTCGCAGGGCAGCGGCAGCTTCTCCTTCAGTTCTCCGCTAAGCATCCTCTCGGTCTGCTCGACGGCAAAAAAAGTATGAATATCAACGGTATAGATGTGGTACATGTCATGCTGGACCTTGCAGTATATATGCTCGAGTTCAGGGATGAAGCGGTTAAGAAATTCCAGGTGGTGCATCAGTCGCAAGGTGCCGGTCACATCTTTCGCCGCGCGCAGGATATTCATGAAGGACTGGTTCACCTCGCGGCTGCGCCGGAACTTGTCGTTGACCAGGTGGAGGTTCTTTCTGATGATGCCTTTAACCCGGATATTCAGGCTGACGCCATGTTTCTGGGCCAGTTCGAAGATGCGCATCAGCACGGCCGGGTTCTTTGTGATCACCGCTTCATCCGGTATGATCAGTTCACCCTTGAGCACGAAACAGCCGTCGCCCACCGGCCTCCTGACGAAATAACCGAGTATCTTCAGGGCGCCCTCATCGCGCCAGACACAACGTGAGACCAGGCTGGAGGTGAAGTGTTCGACCTTGTTGGCATGCCGGTAATAATCTCGCATGAAATCTTCGACCGCCAGCACCCGGTTGCGATCCTTGTAGCCCATGAAGCGGGCCAGGTGCACCTGGGCATCGAAGGTTAGCTGGTCATTCTTTCGTCCGTTGAAATAGTGCAGCTCATTGCGGATTCGCCAGAGATAGTCCAGCGCGGCGTCATGCAGTTCCAGTTCCTCCTCTACCATGATGCCCTTGATGATCAATTCGCGCGGGTCGGAGAACTTGAACTTGACGCGCGCCACCCACATGGCGGTCTGCAGGTCGCGCAAGCCCCCTTCGCCCTCTTTGATGTTTGGTTCCAGCAGATAAACCGTGGAGCCGTACTTGTCGCGGCGAACCTTCATGTCGGAAATTTTTTCCTTGATGAACTTGTCGCTGGATTTGGTGAGGATTTGGGTGAAAATGACCTTGCGCAGGTTGTCGAACATCTTGCGGCTGCCGGAGAGAAAGCGGGCATCCATCAGCGCGGTTTTGACAGTGCCGTCCGAGGCCGCCATTTCGATGCAATCGTTAATCATCCGCACCGAATATCCGACATCGAGGCGCATGTCCCACAGGAAGTAGAGCAGCTTCTGCGCGATCCCCTCCACCATCTGGGCCGGCATGCTTCCGTCATGCAGGAACATGATATCTATATCCGAAAATGGATTCAATTCCCCGCGTCCGTAGCCGCCCACCGCCACCAGGGTCATGTGCTCCAGCAGCCCGTCTCCGCCATCCAGGTCGTAGATGATGGAGCGGAACAGTTTGTTGTTCAGCTCGTCCATCATGTCGCAGATCAGGTGGGTAATCTCGGTTCCGCTTGCACCGGCATTGTGGCGATTTTTGATCTCTTCGCGGTAAAAAGCCAGAAAGTTTTTGCAGCCGGAAAAATAGAGCGGGCGCTTCTCGTCAAAACTGGCCATGCCGGCATCGCCCACGGCATTTATGTCATCGGGGAAATAGTTATCAATGAAGAATTGCATTACGTGCCTCCGAGGCATTTCGGTGAGTTGTCTTTATGCTACGAATGGCGGGTTTTAGGCAAACGTTTTCTGCACTCCGATTCCGCCATTGTCAAGTTACCGGTTGATGTGTATTTTCAGATGTGTTGAGGAGTTGTTGTGATGGCGACCGGGGTTGTGCAGATGATGATTGAAAAAAATAAAGTCACGTTGACGGGAACTTTTTACCCCGCGTCACTGTCAAATTGACCATGGATACGCAACGATTCATGGGGGCGGATGACACCGTGCTGGTCGAGGCCTGCAAAAAAGGGGATCTGGCGGCATATGAACAGCTGCTTCAGCGCTACCAGCGCATGCTGTTCAACATCGCCTTTCGCATTACCGGCGTGTACGAGGATGCCAGTGACATCGTGCAGGATTCGCTGATAGCGGCCTGGCGCAGGATCGACGATTTTCGCGGCGACGCAAAGATTTCCACCTGGTTGACCGCCATCGTGGTCAACAACTCCCGCAACCGTTTGAAGCAGCGACAGCAGCGGCAAAAGGTTGAGCTTTACTCGCTGGACGCCCCGATTCCGGCCGGGGACGGGGCGCTGCCTGATCTCCCCTCCAGGTCTCCTTCTGCGCTGGCACAGCTGGAGGCCTCTGAAATGCACGGTTTTCTGAGACGCTGCGTCGAGGCGCTCTCGCAGGAGTTTCGCGAAGTGCTGGTCTTGCGGGACATGCAGGAAATCCCGTACCAGGAGGTTGCCGCTGCGCTGCAGCTTCGCGAGGGAACCGTCAAATCACGGCTCTTCCGTGCGCGTGAAGCGGTCAGGGATTGTTTGAAGAAAACGGCGGGAATATCATGAACGAGCATAAGGAAATACAGAAGCTGCTTTCGGCCTACGTCGGCGGAGACCTGGATCCGGATCGGAGTCGTGGTGTGGAAAGCCATTTGGCGGAATGCCCGGATTGCCGCGCCGGGGTGGACGATCTCCGGGCGCTGATGGGGCTGCTTCGCAGCGTGCCGGAGGTGGAGCCGCCGCCCTGGATGACGACCCGTGTCATTGCCATTCTGAAAGAGCAGCAGGCTGAGAAGCGGAGCTGGCTGCAGCGCATCTTCTTCCCGCTGCATATCAAACTGCCGATCGAAGTCATGGCGCTTCTGGTGGTCTGCGTCAGCGGTTACTACCTGTCGCGCAATGTTGAAAGTGAACTGAAGCAGCAGGTGGCGCAGCAAGGCAGTGATATTCCTGCAACCAGGCCACAGCCGATGCTGGAGGCTCCGGAAAGCGGGAAACGGGTTGAGCCGGCTGCTTCCGTACCGCGACCGGCAGATCAGTTGCCGATTGTTCCCAAGGCCGCAGTTCAGCCCGATTCAATGCCTTCAAAGTCGGTGCCGACAGCTTCACCCGCGGCTGTCCCGGCTCCGCCCGCATACCGGCACGAGTCATCCGCTCCTGCCACCGGTGCCGGGATTGACTCGATCAAATCGGAAGAAATATTCACCCGTCCGCTTGAAGATGCGCGGGAAAAGAAAAGGAGCTCGAAAAGCATGGCAAAAGACGAGGCTGAATCCCTGTCTTCAGCTCCAGCCGCAAGTTCGGCGCTGGCGCCTGCAGCGGCAGTCGCTCCGCAGCTGAAGATTCGACTTATGGTTCACATTCCTGAAACCGCCTCTCAAGAGCTTCAGCAGGCGATCATCGGTTCCGGTGGCACGCTGCACCCGGCTGGAGGGAAGCAGTATCCCGTGCGACAGATCGCGGCCCGCATTCCCAACCAGCGCCTGACGGAGCTTTTGGGACGGCTGGAACGCCTGGGCAGGATTGTGGAGCGTCCCGCCGCGACCGGCTCTTCCGGGACAATCGAGCTGGTAGTGCTCTGGTAGCCAGTGCCCACGATTGTTTTTCAACTCCGCTTGAATCCGGCCCTGATTAATCTTTGATACCTGATACAAGGCGCAAAAAAAGGGGTTTGCCTGTGCAAACCCCTTTAAAATGTCAGTTTAAGGCAAGCCTGTTTTAGTAATAGCGCTGGTCATCCCTGGGTTCTTTTACCGGCTGCAGTATCGATGTCGTGCTTACGGATATTTTCTGGGCCAGCAGTGATTCGACGAAAGCGAACGTAAAGGATATGGCGCTGTAGGCGGCCGTGGCTGCGGCGGTCTGCGAGTAGGATTCCAGTCCTGGCAGGTATTTTATCGCCGCCACGAATCCCAGCGCCATCAGCGCCAGGCACATATGGCGGATGACCCAGCCGTTGTGCATAGTCTGCAATTCCGATAATCCATCCAGATCCATCAATTCAGCGTATTCCTTGAATTGAAGCCAGTTGCCATAGATCCTGGGAACCATTACCATTACCAAAATAACCGTAAGCAGCACCATTATCGAAGTCAGCATTGTCATTTTGTTCTCCCTGCCGTGGTCGGGTCTTTTTACGCCCCGTTCTTGATCTGATTTTCTATATTGCAAATTGAAGTCCAATTATATGATTTTTGCTATTATTCCTCATTAAAAAAAATAATCGAGTCATATCGGCTGGTTATGGCGGTGGTTTTTTAGCTGTAAGACCGGTGAAAAATTATTCGGGCATAGATTCGGTTATATGAATACATGCATACGCTATTTGACTGTATGGCCTGCTGTGGTTTTGTGCTGCTATGAAATGCAGATATG
>MGZK01000053.1 GCA_001802125.1 Geobacteraceae bacterium GWC2_55_20 | reverse complement strand
GGAAGCGGCATGATACCGGGCAAGAACGGGTTGGACTACATTGCCCATGAAGGCGGCTACGATTCCCCGTGGTCCAACGACACCCTGATCACAGTGCCACAACCGCTGGCGGGAGATTATTCGCTGGTGGTGGCCACCAAGCAGAACTGCCTTCCCAACTGGCCCTATACCTGCAGCGACACCGACAACTCCTACGACGTGGAAGTGACCGTGCTGACGCCAACAACACTGTTACTCGATAATGGTTCGGCCAGCGGCTCACTGGTCGATCAGCAGATCCGCTATTACCAGGTAGTCATACCGGCCACGGTCAACGGCTATCCTCTGGCCGGCTGGAAGATTGGAACCTCGGCCACCAATGGTTCAGCGAAACTGTATATCGCCAAGAACGGCATCCCCAACGCCACCAACCAGCCGACCCTGGAGGTTACTTCTCCCTTCGCGGTGCTGACAGCGCCGTATCTGGAACCGGGCACCTGGTACATCGCCGTACAGGGGATCGGAATCACCGATTATTCAATCACCAGCGAAATCATTTCGGCCGATCCGGACAGGAACAGCCGCAGCTGGGCCATGCCGGCGGCCTCCGGCAGCTTTACCCAACCCGGCCTGACGGCGCCCTGGTTCGGTGATTCCGGCATCGACGACTCCGGCAATCCGATCATCAACCCTTCCACCGGTGACCAGGGCACCGATCTGGGCGAGAATGACTGGCACTTCTACCGCATCGTCATACCCGCCGGCAACGGCGGCATCCTCAAGAGCGTGGTCGAGGCATTGAGCGGCACTCCGCATCTGTACATCCGCAAGGGTGGCGTGCCCTCACCATATCATCGCAGCGATGCCAACGATCCGAATTACTACAACTCGTACGCACCCTACGCCTATGACCGGCTCCAGTCCCTGATCGGCACCATGTACGGCAACTGGGTCCCGCTGGACCGTCGTACCGAGCTGCAGTTGGCTCCGGGCGACTGGTGGCTGGGTATCAAGGCGGTCAATTCCAACATCCGCTACCGGCTGCGGGTGGCGGCCGGCAACGTGCGCGACGCCGTCGGACCGCTGGACAGCAGCGGTTATTTCCAGGATCTGAACATGGTATCCGGCAGCAAAACCGGCCAGACCCTGGCAGCCGGCGACATGCGCTACTACCGTCTGACAGTTCCGCAGTCATCAACGACACAAGCCGCCAGCACCCCCACTACCTGGAACCTGACCCTGAACCAGCAGGTCGGTGACGTGTCGGTTCTGATCCGGGACACCATTCCGCCCGGCATGGGCACGGACGGCAACCAGACCAATCCTTCGTATTTTATGGATTGGGGGGACGACAACTCCTATTTGGATCCCAATCCGTACATCACCATCGAAACCCCCGGCACCACCACCATCAGCACTCCGCCGCTGCGTCCCGGCGCTACCTATTACCTGGGGGTCTACGCCAAGACCGATGCGACCTTCGACATTTCATCCGGAATCGGCACGGAAAAGCTGAAACTGGACGGCGTGATCCCATTTGCCAACGGCCTGCTCTCCACCACGCTGGCAGCCGGGGAGCAGCGGCTGTACCGGATCGATATCCCCTCCGATGCGCTGGTCTGGCATCACACCGCTCAGCACGATGGCGGCATCCGGTTCTACCTGGCCCAGGGGACGGTTCCGCCGAACGATGCATACGCCCACTGGTACACCTACGGCAATGCCGATACCTACCTGAGCCAGAACCTTAGCGGTTACCCCTGGCAACCAGGATATTCCTATTACCTGCTGGTGGAAAATACCACCGGCGCTCCGCTCCCCTTCACTTTCACGATGAGCGGCAAGAGCGTCCTGTCGCGGCTGACACTGTCGATCACCGCCACCTGTCCCGGCAGCAGCGTGACCACCTCGCCAGATCTGTTCACCTGCACAAGTGGCTCCTGCAGCGCCGATGTCATGCCGTATACCGGCGTCAACCTGTATGCCAATCCGGGCAACGGCTGCGCTCCCACGGCCTGGACCGGGGCCTGTCTCTCATCCGGCAGCAACTACTACTGTTCACTGCCGATGGATCAGTCGGTCAGCACCTCGATCGGCTTCGTCGATAACGGCGCTCCGTCCATCACCTTTTCCATACCGGACAGTTCGACCACCAGCAACGTGACGGTGACCCTCGGCGCCAGCGACAATGTTGGCGTAACCGGCTACTGCCTCAATGAAACGGGCAATTCCGGCACATGTGTCTGGAGCAGTTTGCCACCGGTTACATACACCTTCAGCGGGCTGACCGATAACACCCCGACCGGCAGGGATCTGTACGCCTTCTCCAGGGATGCCGCCGGCAATATTTCGTCTGCATATGACTACATCACCATAACAGTCACCGAGGCGACCCTCTCGGTCACCCTGGCCGGCAGCGGCAGCGGTTCGGTCAACAGCAACCCGACCGGACTGACCTGCACATCAGGCACCTGCAGCAGGAACTTCGCGCTGAACAGCACGGTCGGCCTGCTGTCCACTCCCGGCGCCGATTCCCTTTTCGGCGGCTGGTCGGGGGCCTGCAGCGGCAGCAGCGCCTGCAGCGTAAGTATGAGCAGCGCCAAGGCGGTGACCGCGACTTACAACCTGTTGCCGCCGGTGCGGCTCAACCGGACCACGCCGCTCTACTACTCCACGCTGCAGGAGGCTTACAATGCCGCGATCAGCGGCGACGTAATCCAGCTCAAGGAAGGCACCCTGGCAGGATCGCTGAATACCAGCCGGGCCATTGCCGTCTCCCTCAAGGGGGGCTACAACGCCTCTTACAGCGCGGTCAGCAGCAGCACCCTGCTGCAGGGCACGGTCACGCTGGGCCTCGGTTCGGTGGTGTTGGACCGGGTCAACATCAGGTAGGGGCGGGTCTTGCACCCGCCCTGATTGGGCACCCGCAAGGGGCGCCCCTACAAATTGATGTCATTCTGATTGCAAACTCGAATAAGCCCGCTCGCCAGGAACAGGCCTAAACATAACCAAAAACATCACGCCCCGTTGTTACTTTACGCCGGGGCGTGATGTTTTACATTGCATCGGGACACCGCGCGGTATAATCTAACTAATTAACTTCGCAATACGAAAAGGAAAAAGATGAAATTCGATCAATTACCACTCCCCGCTGAAGTGCTGGCCGGCCTGGCCGACGCGGGTTTCAGCACCTGTACCCCGATTCAGGAACAGACCCTGCCGAAATCGCTGTCCGGCAAGGACGTGGCCGGCCAGGCGCAGACCGGCACCGGAAAGACCGCCGCCTTCCTGGTAACGCTGCTGACCCGCCTTCTGGCCAGCAAGGATTCGGTCAACCGCCCGCGCGCCCTGATTCTCGCTCCCACCCGCGAACTGGTCGTCCAGATCGAGGCTGACGCCCAGCAGCTGGGAGCGCATTGCGGCCTGGTGATCCAGGCCATTTACGGCGGCGTCGATTACATGAAACAGAAAAACGCGCTGCGCGATGGCGCCGACGTGATCGTTGGCACCCCCGGCCGCCTGATCGACTACCTGAAGCAAAAGGTTTACACCCTCAAAGGGATCGAGATGCTGGTTATCGATGAGGCCGACCGCATGTTCGACCTGGGATTCATAGCCGACCTGCGCTTTATCCTGAAGCGGCTGCCACCTTTCGACAAGCGCCAGAACCTGATGTTCTCGGCCACCCTCAATCACCGGGTGATGGAGCTGGCCTACGAATTCATGAACATGCCGGAAAAAGTCTCGGTAACACCGGACAGCATGACCGCCGAACGCGTGGAACAGCTGCTTTTCCATGTTTCCCGCAAGGAGAAGTTTCCGCTGCTGCTGGGGCTTCTGCGGCGTGACGGCATGGAACGCACGATGATCTTCCTCAACACCAAGCGCGAGGCCGAGCATCTGCACAACCTGCTTAACGCCAACGGCTTCCCCTGCCGGGTCATCTCCGGTGATGTGGAACAGCGCAAACGGATGAAGATTCTGGAAGACTTCAAGGACGGTTCACTGCCGATCCTGATCGCCACCGACGTCGCATCACGCGGCCTGCATATCGACGGTGTCTCGCATGTAATCAACTATGACCTGCCCCAGGATTGCGAGGATTATGTCCACCGTATCGGCCGCACGGCCAGGGCCGGCGCCGAAGGCAAGGCCATATCGCTGGCTGACGAGGATGGCGCTTTCTTCATCGAAGCCATCGAAGATTATATCAAGGAAAAGATTCCGACCGAGTGGGCCGAGGACGAGCTGTTTGTCAATGACTACGTCCGGACGGCACGTCCGAAACGGGTGCAGGATTTGAAGCGGGATAAACCTGGAGGCGGCAGAACTCCGGACAAGAGCCGCCGCCCACCGGCGCGGCCGGTAAAAGCGAAGCCCCAGGCCGAGGCCAAACCTGCCGCAGTTGAATCACCAGCCGGAGCGGATGGCGAAAAGAAGAAACGCCGCAGAAGGAAAAAGAAACCGGCCGGTGAAACACCGGCGGAATGAAATTGACAGTAAAAGACCTCCTGGACATGTAGTCCCGGAGGTCTTTTACTGAACTTACCGTCCAGGTGAGACTACTGGATCACCAGGTTTTCCACGACCACGCTTCCCTTCTGTACCGTTAACGACCCCCCAATCCTGCTTACATCGCCGTTATTCTGATAGTTTGAATCAAAGCCGCCTTTGATTGTTACACCGATGTCCCGGTCCAGAGTAAAACTGCTGAAGGTGGCAACCTGCGCCAGAATGGTCATGCCGTTCAATGTTGCCGGATCAGCATATGCTTCTTGCAGGGTATTGTAGTCACTGTTGTTCAGCGCACCCATCACTCTGACCATCTTTGGCGGGACAATTGCGGTAATCGTAAGCGTGCCGCTGGCTGTGCCGCTGTAGTTGACGTCGCTGATCGTGGCAATAACGGAGTAGGTTCCGACAGCGGTCGGTACGGTGGCGCTGCCGTCATAAGTTATGCCAACCGTCAGACCGGCGGGAGTGGTGGTTACTGTCGCCGGTTTGGCGCTGCCGTCATAGGTCTGGCTCAGGTTGCTTAATTCAATCGTTGCGGTTGCCTTGTTTACGGTAAGCGAGACGTTTGACGTGGCGCTGTTGTAAGTAACCGTGTCGCTCGGTGTAAACTGCAGAGACAGGGTCTGCGGTCCGGCATTCAGGGTCGTGCCGGCAGCCGGGATGTAGGTGAAAGTACCGGCAACATTGGCGGTCGCATTCAGTTGTGTGGCCGAAAGAGCCGTGCCGTAGGTTATAGCCTCCGGCGCCGGCCAGGTTATGACCGGGTTCAACTTTTCGTTGACGGTCAGCGTAACGCCGGCGCTGGCATTTTCATAGTTGGCGGCATCGGCTGGAGTGAATGCAACCGACAGGTTCTGGACGCCGGCAGCGTTCATAACAGTGCCTGAAACCGGGGTGTAGACGAATGTGCCAGCCGTGCTTGAAGTAGCGTTAAGTTGAAGCGAAGTCAGAGCCGAACCGGTATAAATCGCTGCCGGAGCCGGCCAGGTAATCAGCGGCGTTGCTTTGGCTATTATCAGGCTGCCGCTGGTCGTACCGCTGTAGTTGGCGTCGATGATCGTGGCGATAACGGGGTAAATTCCGGCAGCAGTTGGCACCGTGGCGCTGCCGTCGTAGGTGATGGCAACTGAAAGACCGGCGGGAGTGGTGGTTACTGTTGCCGGTTTGACGCTGCCATCATAGGTCTGACTCAGGTTGCTCAGCGCAACCGTTGCGGTTGCCTTGTTTACGGTAAGCGAGACGTTTGACATGGCGCTGTTGTAAGTAACCGTATCGCTCGGTGTGAACAGCAGCGACAGGGTCTGCGGTCCTGCATTCAGAACAGCTCCAGCGGCCGGGGTATAAGCGAAAGTACCGGCAACATTGGCGCTGGCATTCAGTTGTGTTGCCGAAAGAACCGTGCCGTAGGTTATAGCCTCCGGCGCCGGCCAGGTTATGACCGGGTTCAGCTTTTCGTTGACTGTCAGTGTGACGCCGGCGCTGGCATTTTCATAGTTGGCGGAATCGGCTGGTGTGAATGCAACCGACAGGTTCTGGACGCCGGCAGCGTTCATAACAGTGCCGGCAGCCGGGGTGTAGACGAATGTGCCAGCCGTGCTCGAAGTAGCGTTAAGTTGAAGCGAAGTCAGCG